>CAYJHK010000010.1:11014-22725 GCA_964369515.1 uncultured Desulfovibrionaceae bacterium | reverse complement strand
ATGTTTTTTAACGCCGCGAGCAGGAAAAAGATGAAGACGCCAAAAGCGCACAAAAAAAAGTTAGCGGTTGCAGTTGCTGCTAATAATTACTATTAATACATTAGGAATCACGTGGGCAAAATGCAGTTTATATAATTATTTATGAAGCACCCCCCAGTTTAAGTGCTTGTATTTGCTGCTGCCGGTGTGGGAGCTTGAGCCGGTGCCGGTGCAATGGGTTTTGGTACCAGCTTATGCGAAGGGTTTGGAACTGGGCCGACGGGGCCTTGGTTAGGCAAGGCTGCCGGTGCGCCCATTTGTCCGCCGGTTATTGCAGGGGCATCATTGTTTGCCGGCAAAATTGATGGATCCGTGACCGGTGCGCCATATGGAGCTGACGTGCCATTGGGAGCTGACGTGCCGTCTAGAGAGCGTGATGTCGGCGGCGCAGTGTACACAGGGGGTCTGCTCACAGGTCTGATGGGTACCGGTTCTGTGTAATGTTCCGCATACTCCGGAGGTGATGTATATTCGGGGCTTGAATTATAAGGCTTTGTCGTCAAGCAGCCAAAACTGAACATTGTCAGCGCAAGGATCGTGAAAGTTAAAGCTTTTTTCATAATACGTCCTCCTATATGCGGATGTTGCGGAATATCACTACAAAAAGTTCGTAAGAGTCCTTTTCGTAGTGATGACCGCATTCAAATCCTATCAGTTCCTGTGTGGTTATCATTAATTTGACATATTTCTATGCCGTCCCGGTCTTTGAGGCGTTTCACCTCCCGGTCTTTCATGCTGCCTTTCATCGGACTTAACATGCGTACTTGGTCTCGGCGTTGGTGCAGGTTTTGATCCCGGATGTGGCCTTTGTCCCGAAGGTGGCCTATATCCCGGAGGTGGCCTTTGTCCCGAAGGTGGCCTATATCCCGGAGGTGGCCTTTGTCCCGACGGAGGTCTGTATCCCGGAGGCGGCCTTTGTCCCGACGGAGGTCTGTATCCCGGAGGCGGCCTTTGTCCCGACGGAGGTCTGTATCCCGGAGGTGGTTTATGTCCCGGAGGTGGTCTATATCCCGGAGGCGGCCTGTATCCGGGAGGTGGCTTATATCCGGGAGGTGGTCTATATCCCGGAGGTGGCTTATGTCCCGGAGGTGGCCTATATCCCGGAGGCGGTCTATGTGGTGGCGGTGGCGGATGTTTATAACGTCTATCACGTTCCACAACATAGGTATTGGTTACATATCTTGTTTCGGAATAGTAAGGTTCATCATAATAAGGGTCGTAAACACAACCGTAAGACAAGGGCACAACTATGAATATCAAGAGTATTGCTAATTTTTTCATAGTGTTCCTCCTTGAGATTTATGTTTTGAATTACCCCCTAACGCAGCATTGTTTAGCGCAAATTCGTTTCGGGGGTAACAATTTTGTGAGTACGCTTCAAAAGCAACTACATTAAATCTTCAGCTCTAACAACTTGCTCTGATGTGGGCTGCTGATGGTATTGCCTGTAAGTTTTCTTGGGGGCAGGCTTTACGTATTGTTGTTGCGTGTACGTTGGTTGAGGTTGGATTGGTTCGGGCTGACTTTGTTGGCAACCGAAGGCAAAAAGTAGACTCAGTGAGAAAGCCAAAAGTACCAGTTTTTTCATAATCAATTCTCCTCAAAAGTGTTGCAGTTAGATTGTATATGCTTTCCTTTGCCAAATGACATGTTTCGGCATAAAATTAAGCTGAAACATGCAATGAATATGTGTTATCGATAATGCACAACATGCTTTACCGGTCTGGGATTATGTCGTGGTGGCGGTGGTTTATGCCCTTTTTTGTGCACGACCACGGTTCTGTTGTAGTGGTAGTTGTTATCATAGTGATGACAACCAAGGGTGAAAAGCATGATGAACATTGCCATTAATAGTAGTATTTTTTTCATACAAATTCCTCCAAAAATGTTATGATTAAGACATAGATTCACGCACTGCCAGCGCCTCAAGCTCAAGGGAATTTTTTTGCGCTTCTTCAATGTTTAGGGCTTTGGCAAGGCCATCAAGGTAGGAACGCTCCATGAACGAATCTATATTGATGGCTGCACAGGAAAGTCTATATAAATCTTGAGCCTCATCCGCACTGTTCACCTTAGCAGCCAAGGAGATGGGGTCGATGGGTTTTTCTAAAAAGCTGCTGAGTGTGGCAGACATTTCTTGGTCAGGGAAGAGTGATTCCACAGCATTTTGGATATAGGCTTTTTCCTCTTCATCAATATGTCCGTCGGCTCTTGCGGCAAAAACCATGGCCTCAAGTAAAACAAGTGCGGTGGCATCTGTCACATTGGATTCAGGCGCAGCTTGAATCGGAGTTTGTTGCTGCTGAGGAGTGTCGCCAAATTGATTGTTTTGCGCAGGGCTTGACTGTGACCATTGCTGGTAAAATTTCCATGCAAGGGCGCCGACTGCTGCCGTTCCACCCACGAGCACAGCATTTTTTGCCACTTTTTTTGCTATCTTTTTTGACTTTTTTCCTGAAAATAATGCACCGAGTACGCTACCGATGGCTGCAGAGCCAAGCAAGCCACCTACACTTCCAAATCCTCCGGAAGGCATGGAAGCGCCCTTACCACCGGCACTTTTTATCACGCTATCTAACTTTCCGCCAAGGGCATCGTTTAAGCTTTTACTTATATCACCAAAACCACCGCCTTTAACGGCATCAAAAAGACCTTTCATTGAGAAATACTCCTTTTATATTTGATATTTCCATAATCAAACTTGTTGCATATCAGCACATCAGCCAATTATTTTCTAGCATAGCTTGGCAGATAAGTATAGTTATTTTTCAACCCTTGCAATGAGCGCAACATATATCTTTTGGGCTTTGGCTTGCTTTAGAGCCAAGCAGGCATGGTGCAAGGTTGAGCCTGTGGTTATAATATCATCAACCAAGAGTACTTTTTTTCCCAGCACATTCCATGCCGAAAATGATTTTTGGGGATTATTTCGGCGTTGTGATACCCTAAGGCTTACTTGGGGAGGGGTGTAGCGTGTGCGAATTAATGATTGTATACATAAGGGAATGTTGAGAGTTTTTTCTAAAGGGCGGCAAAGTTCCAGAATTTGATTAAAACCTTCGCTGGCCAAACGTTTTTTGTGTCGTGGCATGGGGATGATAACATCACAGGGAGGTAGCTTTTTGAATGAGTGCAAGAGAAAAGTTGACAATAAGGGAATCATCGCAAAGTCTTTGGAGAATTTATAGCGTAAAATTAAATCTTTAAGAAGTTTTGCATAGATGGAATAACAGTGTAATCCATCCCAAGCCGGAGGTTTTTTTATGCACTGTAAACAGATATTTGTCAAATGCTGCACATCAAGGGAGTGACCGCAAAGCACGCAAGGCTTTGCCGGGATTGTGGGCATTTGGCTTTGGCAGTTAGGACATAGTGCCAACTTCTCAGCCGACTGTAGCGGGATGAAGGGGGTTTTGCAATACACGCAACATTTTTCAGAAAAAAAATATTTTTTCAAGTATTTCCAGAGAGAAGCGGCATGATTTTTCCGGTGCATAGCCTTTACTCATATAACTTTTATGCAGGGGGTGTATATAATTTTTGCACTATATCCTTGGCGTGTTCTTTGATTTGCGCACAAGCCAAGGCATCTTGCGCCAATTCGCCCTTGTCATCAAAACCTTTGAGGAGAATATTCTTGGTGATTTTCATGGGAAAAACATCAAAAAAGTAACGCAAAGACCATAATGTACCTTTAAATAAATTCTCGCCTTGCTTTCTCGCCGCCACTAAGGCCACGCTGACATCTTGAGTGGTCAGAACATTTCCATCTTCTTGAATACGTTGAACATAAAATTGTTGCGCCCTGTCCATAAACGCCTTGGCAGTGGCCGGGAGGTGATAAAAAAATATGGGCGAGGTGAGAAATATATGCTCAGCTTGTTTTATGCACGAAAAAAGATAATCCACATCATCTTTTTCCGCATAAATACATTTTTTAAGTACGAAGCACGCATTGCAACCTATGCAAGGGATGATGTTAAAATCACGCAAGTACAGCGTTTTTATGTTTGGTGTCTTGCAATTGAGCGTGCTACACGCATCATGAATGCCTTGTGAAAAAACATGCGCCACGTGATCTGAATTGCCGTCGGCACGAGGACTGCAAGCGACTATACAGATGTCGGGTAGAAAGGCATGTTTTGAAGAAAATTCATGCACACAAAGCTCCAAAATGAGGAAAGAGTTTGTCGTGTTTTTTATGCACTCTAGCGAGAAAAATCACCGCAAAATGGATTATTGGCCTTTTCGTCACCAACGCTGCTTTGCGGTCCGTGCCCGGGATAAACCGCAGTTTGTAAAGGTAGACTGAGCAATTTTGTTTTTATGGAGCTGATGAGTGTTTGATGATGTCCGCCCGGCAAGTCAGAGCGACCAATGGAGCGATAAAACAAGACATCGCCGGAACACAGTAAATTGAAGTTCGGAAAGTAGAGTGACATACTGCCTGGGGTGTGCCCGGGGGTGTGCAAAGCTTGAAATTGCAAGCCCTTAACGTTATGATCACCTTCGGTAAGGGCTTCAAAGTCAAATTTTTTTACAGGCGCAAATCCCCACATGCCGCCCTTGCCTGACTCCGTATCGAGCAAGAAGGCATCGTCTGCCGGAGCAAAGACAGGCGCATTGGTGGCGGCGTGTAAATCTGCCACACCATATAAGTGGTCAAAATGTAGGTGAGTTATATAAATACCGGCAAGTTCCAAATTTTTATTTTTCAAAAATTCTATGACGGGACTTGGGTCACCTCCCGGATCGACAACCAGCGCAGCCTTGTCGCTTGCGGTTGGTTCATCATTATATATAACGTAACAATTTGTTTCCAATGGTCCTATGCTAAAAATTTTTATCGCCATTTTCGCTCACTTTTTTAAAGTCCATATTTTATTTTAACGTATTTTATACACAATGTACTTTTTTACTTTGTATCATTGAGGTTGATTGTGTCAAGGTGAAAAAATGTCCGCAAAATTATTTGACAACATGAGATTATAATTGTAGTTGTTCCGAGGACGGATGAGAGTATTCGCTTCAGTGGTATATTAAGCGTCTGTTTTGTAAGTGTTTTTTGTGTCTTAGTTAGTCTGGAAAAAATATTTATTAGATATCTTTGAATATATATGCATCATTACTATTGGAAAAATTGTAACCCTAGGTAGATTGCGCATTAAATATGTTGGATAGCAAAGAATTACCCAAGAACGAGGCAGACGGTTGTTCAAAAAGGGCTACGCTGGCGAAATATTGTCAGTTAGGTGCTTTGTACTCTTTTTTGCTTTATTTATTGACATTTTCCTTCTCAATTGTAGCAAGAGACTTTTTTCCCATATGTTGTTGTGTATTTATTTTATTGTATTACGCCTTGGATGCAAAAAATTCAGCCTTGTATTGTTTTGATGGGAAAAAATATTTTTTGTTTTTCTACGCTTTTCTTGTATGTGGAGTAATATTTTCGCAAAATATACAGGGGAGTTTGTATGTTTTTGCAAAGCACACTTTTACATCGTTGGCGTTGCCTTTTATTGCGCTTGAATGTGTGCGTACCAAGCGAAACTTCACCTTCATCGTGTGGATTCTGGTGATAACTCTTGTTTTACAAGGGGTTAACGGCATATACCAATATGTGACCGGTTACGACTTTGTGAAAAGTATTGCTATTAATTCCGGACGTTTAACCGGTTCTTTCAGCGACTATCGTGTGGGAAATTATGTGGCTCTCACGCTTATTCCTGCTAGCGCAATGTACTTTATACTGCAAGAAAAATTTTCTGTAAGTGCCAATGTTAAGGTCTACTCCTCAATTGCGGTGTTTATGCTCACCTTCGCTCTCTTTTTTCCCGCATTATTTTTGATGTTTTTCTCCTATACACGCAATGCCTACATTACTTTGCTGGCCGCAGCTGTTCTTTATAGCGTAATTTTACGAATTTTTCCTTGGAAAATATTCATAGCTGTCCTGGTGTTTGGTGTGGGACTTGTGCACATTTCAAATATTCGCTTGAGTTTTGCGGTGATTTCCAAGGACGGACGCTGGAAGCTTTGGGAACATGCCATAGAGATATTTGAGAAATATCCGATATTTGGAGCCGGAATCGGTCAATACAATCCCACACTGCGTGCTCTTGAGTTGACTCAAGATGCAACGGTGCTTGGCTTAAGTCATCCCCATAATATTTATTTACAATTTCTATGCGAGACGGGCGTTGTGGGTACTGTCTGCGTGCTCATATTTTTGCTGGGTATTTTTTATTGGGCATACAAAAAATTGACACTGCTACGCCCGGCACTCGAAGAGCAAGGACTTGGGAATTATTGGAAAAGTTTGGGACTTTTATGGTGTGGCTTTGGAGCTTTTTTAGCCAGTGGGCTTGTGGGGCATAATTTTTTTCAGCGCTGGTGGCTGGCTCTTGTTATGGCTTATCTAGGTATTCTAATAAGTCTCATTGTGCAGGCCGAACGAGATAGTAAGTCAAGCTGAAAGACGTACTTGATTGGTATATAATGTTTGTTGTCTGGTAAGAGTTCGATGGTTTATGCGGAGTCTATGTAGTCGAGCTGAAAAACGCATTTTCATGCATTTTACAGAAAGGCACGCTCACTTCAAATGCCCCTTCGGGGGCGCCGGAAGTGAATTCCGGCTCATTTTACGTGGCGCAAAATTTTCACTATCGTTCAAATTTTGTTAGCCGTCACAGAAAAACCATGTTTCAGCATTTTTATTTGCATATTTTAGCTAGAAAAATGTTTAATTTTATATTGTTAACATGTTTTTCAGTGACGACTATGTATCTAAAAAATTATGGAAATATGCTTATTGCCAGAAATTGTATTTACGATTACTCTTGCCAAAACGATGAGAAGTATTATTTTAGATATAATGAGTGATGCGTGCTGTTTTTATGGCGAGCACGGTACGGATTTTGCATTCTAAAAGTAATTTGAATCGAAAGTATAAGAGGAAAGTATACATAAGATTTGAACGCAAATATAGGGTAATGTACAATGATTATTGCTAAATTCTTAAAGAAAATATTTCTGTCCTTCTTGGTACTCATTTGCTTTGGCGGCATTGTGGGTTTAGCCGGAGCTGTCGGTCTTTTTTATTGGGCGGCGCGTGATTTACCCTCTATGGAAACGCTGGCAAACTTTCATCCTCCGCAAGCTACCGTGGTTTTGGATCGTAACGGCACAGCCCTTGGAAGTCTTTTCAATGAAAAACGCTTTATGGTTCCGCTTGAAAAAATGTCTCCACATATCCCCAAGGCGTTTTTGGCTGCCGAAGATGACAGCTTTTATCAGCATTCCGGTGTGGACCCCATGGCCATCATTCGTGCTGCCATTGTAAACTTTAAAAGTGGGCGCAGCACTCAAGGGGGAAGTACCATAACCCAGCAGGTTATTAAGCAAATTCTTCTCACTCCCGAAAAGAGTTATAAACGTAAGCTTAAAGAGGCCGTGCTCGCCTATCGTTTGGAGAAGGAACTCACCAAGGATCAAATTTTAAGTATTTATCTCAATCATATATTTCTAGGACAAAAGGCACATGGTATTGAAGCAGCAGCTCGTACTTATTTTGGTAAACATGCAACGGATATCACCTTAGCCGAAAGCGCATTACTTGCAGGTATGCCGCAGGCACCAAGTCGGTATAATCCTTTTCGTAAGCCTAAGTCGGCAAAATCCAGACAAATGTATGTTCTTGGACGCTTGCGCGAGCTTAAATGGATCAGCGAAGAAGAGTATCAACAGGCGGCAAACGAACCGCTTGTCTATTGGACCATGCCTGAGGCGCAAATTGGTGCGGCCGGTTGGTACATGGAAGAAGTTCGCCGTTTGCTAATAGAGTTCTTTAGCAAAGAAAATATGAAAATTATGGGTATTAAGAGTAATAAACATGGTGCTGACTACGTGTATGAAGCCGGACTTACAGTCACCACAGCCATGGATCCCATTCATCAAGAGGCGGCCTCCCTCGGCCTGCGTTCAGCCCTTGAAGCTCTTGCTCGCCGTCAAGGTTACCGAGGGCCGGTACAGACAGTACCTCAGGAACAATTTGCGGCCTATTTGCAGAAAAAGAAGTTTTCTCCCTACGATCTCATTGGCGGTGCGTGGGTGCGTGCGCTTGTGACTAAGGTGGAACCTAAAGGCGCAACCGTTGGTCTTGGTTCCGGTTTTGTGGGCTTTGTGGGGTTAAAAACCATGTCGTGGGCACGGCATATTAATCCACGATTGAATAAAGGGTACCATGTCAATAATGCCCGAAATGTGCTCAATGTGGGCGACGTTATTTGGGTTTCGCAGCCGGAAAGCAAGGGAAAAGAAACATTTAAAGACGGACAAATGCTGACCGCCGAGCCGACTTTTGATCCGGCCGCCATGCAGGAAGGCGTGCCTGTCAATTTAGCCCTGCAACAAATGCCGGTGGCGCAGGGTGCGCTTGTTTCCATAGAGCCGGTTACCGGTGATGTGGTGGCGCTTATCGGAGGATATGAGTTTGGGCCAAGCCACTTTAATCGTGCCGTACAGAGCGAAAGACAACCCGGTTCGGCCTTTAAGCCTATAGTGTATTCTGCAGCCCTTGATGAAGGCTTTACGCCGGCAACCCTTATCCCCGATGTGCCGCAGTCATTTCGTATTCCGGGCACCAATCGCTATTGGACGCCGTCTAATTATGACAGAAGTTTCAAAGGGCCCATTCAGCTTTCCACCGCACTTGCGCTATCACGTAATGTGTGCACGGTGGCGGTCACAAATCACATTGGTTTGCAAAAAGTTATTGATAGAGCAAAAATACTGGGATTTACGCCAAACTTTCCCAATTCATTGACTGTGAGTCTTGGTTCGGTGGCTGTATCGCCCTTGAATATGACCCAAGCTTACACGGCCTTTGCGTATCAAGGTTGGGCAGCACGTCCTCGTATTATCACTTCCATTAAGGATGTAAACGGGCGAGAAATATACAAACAAGAACCTGAACATTGGCAAGCCGTAAGTGCTGAAAATGCTTATATTATGTCGTCACTGCTGAAAAAAGTGGTTACGTCCGGTACAGCCACGCGCGCCAGAGTCTTAAATAAGTTTTTAGCCGGAAAAACAGGCACGACCAATGATGAAAAAGACGTGTGGTTTATCGGATATACGCCGCAACTTGTTTCTTCGGTGTACATCGGCTATGATCAGTTGCAATCACTTGGACGTCGGGTAACCGGCGGATCAACGGCTTTACCCGGCTTTGTGGAGTATCGGAAGCGTGTGGAGTATTTATACCCCAAGGAAGACTTTGTGAAACCGGCTACGGTGTATGTTTCCGGCGGCCTTGGCTTTAGAAGCAATGAGCCCCAGCAGGGTACAGCGCATATGATCTATACGGAACCGCAAGATGAATTTGGTGCATTGCCCGGTATGGCCGGTGCTCCTCCATTGGTTGACCCCTACGGTTCGCCTCAAGCTGTTCCCTATGAAAATTCGCCAAGCGCCAGCCCCTATGGTTCGGGGCAAGCTCCCATGGGAAATTTATATTAATTCAAAAACATAGTGGATTTTACTTTTTATAGTAATTTCAGGTGAAATTACTATGTTGACTGCGGGAGCAGTCAACCACTGCGAAGGCATAAGCGCAATTTATTTGCGCTGCTAAGTGCCGAAGCAAGTGTGCCTTTAAAAAGTTGACATTAGTGATGTCAACTTAAAAATACTATAGAAGGAATGTTATGCCGTCATACGGAGAACTGGTTATATTTGTGACCCCAAGAGGAAAGAAGCACCTTAAACGGGTGGAAGAAGGGCAAGACTGGCATAGTGCGCATGGTATTTTATCCATGCAAACTGTGGTGGAAGCTGACTATGGTAGCGAAGTTAAAACGTCACTTGGCACCCCCATTCGTTTGCAGCAAGCACATTTGCATGATTTGCTTAAAGGTGTAAAAAGACAGACGCAAATTATTTATCCCAAGGATATAGCCTATATCTGTATGCGGCTTGGTGTGGGTGAAGGGCGCACTGTCATTGAAGCCGGTTCCGGTTCCGGTGCTTTGACCCTTGGATTGTCATGGTTTTCCGGAAAAACCGGTCATGTACACAGTTTTGAGGCGCGCGAAGAATTCCATAAGTTGGTGCGTCGCAATCTTGAATGGGCAGGGGTTGGAGAAAATGTCACCCTGCACCTTCGTGATATTGCCGATGGTTTTGGAGTGCAAGATGCCGATGCACTTTTTTTGGATGTGCGAACCCCTTGGGATTATCTTGACCATGTGCTCAAAGCTGTGCGTCCGGGGGCTGCCCTTGCTTTTTTATTGCCGACAGTTGATCAGGTAAGCAAGCTTTTACTTGGGCTTGAAACCCGTCCATTTGATGAGGTGGAAGTATGTGAGTTGCTTATTCGTCATTGGAAGCCCATAGCCGATAGGTTGCGCCCCAATGATCGTATGATAGCGCATACAGGATTTTTGGTTTTCTGCCGCCAGCAACAATGCAGTAGTGAATTTGAGTCACTAAAGCCCAAGGGTACTCGAGAACGGAAACAGGAAATGGCAAAAAATGCCCGCTTGGCCTTGCGCGAAGATAATGAATAATGGATTTTGAAAGAAGAATTTGTATAGTTGTGTGTTAAAGCTCATATGATACTGTTTAGAAAGGTTTATGATGAAAAAAGAAGTTATTTTAGAGGCGGCTGCAAGGTTATTTGCTGAGCGTGGCTATGCTCGCACGTCGACATTGAGCCTTGCCCAAGAAGCCGGAGTGGCTGAAGGCACAATATTCAGGCATTTTAAGAGTAAGGAAGAGCTTTTCATTGCATTGGTTTTGCGCTTGCGCCAAAAAATGCTTCAAGAAGTTTACGAGTCAACCCAACATCTTAATGCAAACGGGCTTGAAAGTCTCCTCGCCACCATAGATATTTGCTACGATTTTGTGCGTAACAATAGTGCGGATTTCGCTCTGCTTTTGCGTGATGCTCCGGGGTGTTATGGTGAGCTTGACAGTAAAGCCTTTACACATGTGCAAGAACTTTTCACTCTCCTCGAACAAACTTTTCAAAAATTCTTGGAAATAGGTCAGGCAGAAGGTAGTATACGCAAGACCCTGCACCCCAATGATACGGCTTGCGTTTTGGCTTCGTCGTTGGTTGGACTTATGCGTACAGTACATCTTGGTTTCCTTAAGCCCTCCGATGATATTTTGAAAAATTATTTATTTTGCACACGAGCTATGCTTCAAGAGAGCTGATTTTTAAGCGTAAAATGCTGAATGTCCATATTTGCTTTGAATTTTTGTGGGGAGGGGGAAAACTGTAGCTTACGCCAAAATGTTTTCCCCTTGTCTTTTTGTAAATGGTCAACTATTCTAACCTAATTTTATAATTCATCAACTTTTGTCATAAACCTTTTTAAGTGCCGAAATAGCATATTGCCTGTCCTGTGACATTGTGCTATTTTTTTAGAAATAGTAAGAAAATGAGGGTATAGCATGGGTTTTTTCTCCAGTATTAAAAAAATTCTTGGCGGTGGAGCCAAGGAGCAAGCGGAAGCGATTACGCAAAAAAGCAAGGCAAAGGACGAAGAAGTAAATGATATTAATGTTCGGGATATTAAAGTCAAGACTGAGCAAGTTACGAGCCTAGAAGCCGAAGTTGATAATTTCAAGACTGAAGGTGTTGTTCAAGACGTTAAAACTGCCGA
>CAYJHK010000010.1:0-10914 GCA_964369515.1 uncultured Desulfovibrionaceae bacterium | reverse complement strand
TAAGCGATGTCGATGTTCAAAGTTTTGAAAGTGCAGAAGTTCATGCTGAAGCTACGGAAGAGCGTCACCTCGAAATTACACAGGCTGAGAAAACTGCCAAGGTAGAGCCCGCTCAATTAGAGCCCGTTGCTGCTACAATCGTTGATGACACTCCCACCGTAGCTGAAGCAAGCAGTGTGCGCACAGCGCAAGCGAAAGTTGCGCAAGACGAACTCTCTGATGACGAAAAAACGGCTTTGACCCTCGCTTTGCGTGCGGTGGAGCCACGCCTTTCCGCTTGGCTTGCCGTAGTTTTAGAGGATATTCAGACGCCGTCGCCATTATTGTGGCATCGCCTGCATTTTTTACTCACTTCTTTAGATGCAAAGGCAGAAGAAGCGTATACTTTTATTCAAGATTTTCAAAGCTGGCTTAAGCGCATGGAGTATGAGTATGTGGAGGAGTTTCGCTCCGAACTACAATACCGCCTTACGCTTGCGCTGGAAATGGAAGATGAAGAAGATGAACGAAACCGCCTTTTTGTAAAACTGAGTGACGGACTTTCACGCACTCGTGAGCAGTTTACACGCAAATTGGATGCACTTTTTGCTTCGCACGGGCAGCTTGATGCCGCCTTCTGGGAAGAGTTGGAAGAACTTTTCATCATGGCTGATATTGGTTTTGAGTCAAGTATGCAGCTGATTGAGCGTTTGAAATCCGGTGTCCGGAAAAATTCACTCACTCAAGTGCATGAAATTCGTCAACTTTTGCAGGATGAAGTGCTCAGCATTTTTCAAACGGGGAAGCGTATCAGTGCGCACAATCCACCTGAAGTTATTATGATGGTGGGTGTTAACGGCGTTGGCAAAACCACAACCATTGCTAAATTGGCGCATCGTGATCGAATGCAGGGGAAGAAGGTACTTATTGCCGCCGCCGATACGTTTCGTGCCGCTGCTACCGAGCAATTGGGGGTTTGGGCCAAGCGTGTTGGGGCGGATTTTCACTGTAAAGATGCCGGTGCAGACCCTGCCGCTGTGGCTTTTGAGGCCATGGATTTAGCCCTGCGTGGAAAATATGATGTGCTCTATATAGATACGGCCGGACGCTTGCAGACCAAGGCTAACCTTATGGAAGAACTAAAAAAAATACGCAATGTCGTAGCTAAAAAGCATATGGGTTCACCGCATAGGGTAATTATGGTAATTGATGCAACAACGGGGCAGAACGCGCTTTCGCAAACGAAACTATTTAATGATGCTACTGAGTTAAGTGAAATAATTCTCAGTAAGCTTGACGGAACGGCCAAGGGCGGTGTGGCCATTGCGGTGGCTTTACAATTTAGTATTCCCATCACCTATGTGGGGCTTGGAGAAAAGCTCGAAGACCTTCGCCCTTTTAATGGAAGGGATTTTGCAATAGCTCTCTTGGGCGATGAGGATGCGGCAAGAAAATGACGCAAAAATTGTGCCGCTTTATTCAATATAAGATTGGGGAAGGTGTAAAATCCAAGCCTTAGAGCAATTTAGCCATAAGCTAAAAGCTAAGTGCTTGGATTTCACGATAGATGTTGTTGCTGACGCCGCAGATGGTACTTTTTCAACAGCCTGTTACAAAAGTTAAGCTCATACAAGCTGTTCAAAAAGTGCCAGATGCAAGGAAACGAAAAAATTCAAGCATCGCAGTGTATATGGACATACATAAGATGTTTGGATTTTTATCGGTGACGCCGCAGATGGTACTTTTTCAACAGCTTGTTACAAAAGTTAAGCTCATACAAGCTGTTCAAAAAGTGCCAGATGCAAGGAAACGAAAAAATTCAAGCATCGCAGTGTATATGGACATACATAAGATGTTTGGATTTTTATCGGTGACGCCGCAGATGGTACTTTTTCAACAGCTTGTTAGATGATGAAGTGCTCTTGCTTGCTAACCCCTTCAGATTTAATGCGCTCAAGCACTTCGGCATAGGCAGCCTTGACATTTTCACGAATATCACCGGCTACGATAAAAAATAGCACATCATCGCCGGGTTTGAATTCGCCTTGAAGGGCTTCATAGACAATGGCAAATATGCCGGGTTTTTGTTCCACTTCTTGACAGATGGTACGGATTTTTTCATCGTCTTGGGTGATGGTAATGGAAGAGACAGACTTGTGATCTTTGCGTGACCAAGAGCGCACAACGCCGTTGTGTACGAGCATCATGCCAACATTGTCTGTAAAACCGGGACGTTGTTTTAATTCAGCAATAGCCTTATTAATATCCATAAGAACTCCTGTGTGAGGTAAAAGATGGCAAATTTTGAAAACTTAATTGCAAAACTCCCCAAGAGTAACGAAAGTCGCATGTCAGCGCAAGGATATGTTTTATGGCTTTGCTGGCAAAAGGAGCTGGATCCGGTCATCAATCAAACCTTACAAAACTATGGGGGCATGTTTTTAGCTGCTGACCATGAGCAAGCCGTTTGGTTTTTTTTCAATAAAGACGTATTTTTGTCATTGGCTCGCCTTTCGGTTTGGGCACGGTTTAACGAGCTTTCTGCATCGGTTGAATTGATTCAGGCGCGTTTATATCTTGGAGCCAAGGGAGAAAATACCATTTCTTTTGATTCGGCTTTTGAAACACAAGAAATGTATCCCGGTAAAACTTTTGCCGTATTTATTCACCCCAAGGTGCTTGAAGCAGACGTAAATTTTCCGGGTATTACCTATACACGCATAGGCTTAAAGCAAGGCATGGCCGTTGCTGATTGGAGCACGCTTGAGGCGGATACACGTTTGCCCTATACTTCCTCGCAAGCGTGGTATGCACTTATTCGCCCCATCGGCAATCCGCTTGATTCTGCCTTCCAAAAAGCTTGGCCTTATATGCAGCAATATCTTGTGGATGTGTCCAAGCAAAATAAGTTGAAATTTCTCATAAGCAATGATTTTCTTATGATTTCCATCGACAGTCTACTTATATTGCGCACATGGCTCAAAGAAGTTTTGAGTATGGCCAATGACGTTAGGTTGAACAGACCTGAGCATGTGTGGCCGTATTTGACGGTGCTTGTTGACCGTAAGGGCTTAAATTTCAACGCTGATTTATATAAGAAAGTGGGGCTTCAGTGGGCAAAGTTGAGCCCTGATTTACCCTATATGAGTTATCGTACTGCTTATCTTTTGGGTGAAGCTTTCTTGGTCAATGATATTCGGTTTTCCAATTCACAAAACAGTATGGATTCTTGGTGCACTGTTGCTTTGGACGAGGTGGCCAGTGCAACGCCCGCTGTTCAAATACTTATGCCCGGTCAGCTCATTTCCGGCGAGGAAAAATGCTGTTTTTACTGCGGTATAAACACGCACACACCGGAAGATTGCCCAACACTTAAGTTTCCCTTTGATGTAATTCAAAAGGAACAAAATACGGCTGAATTGGGTCATGAGGAAATTAATACGGCTTTCAAAGGAATTGAAAAAATGCTTTCCGAAAATGGTGTGGAAGCCTACCGTAAGCTCATGAAAAGACGAAGCGGTGCGGGCATGAGCTCCCAGCTTTTGCGCTCCATATTTGATATAAATTTTTATGCACAACTGCAATCTGCGCCCTATATGTGGTTGACCAAGGGGCGAGACCTTGGCAAAGAGCGAGAAGAAGAGACCATTGAAAGGGACGATCACTTGGTGTGGGAGTTTTTTGACAGATTTGTCAAAGCTACGCCGGCTGAAGTTGTATCTATCATCAAAGAAATTCGTGAAATTATGTCACGGAATTTGCGTGATATGCGACTGCGCTCATTGCTTGGTTTTATGTATATATATCGAAATGATCTGAAAAATGCTCACTCATGCTTCAAGGAGGCGGCAACGCTTACTGCCACTCCTGCTTTGCAAGCGTGGAATGAGTTTTTGCAAGCACGCACCATAGAAATTCAAGAGCAATATTTAGATGCTATTTCACAGTATAATCAAATATTACGCGTGGTTCCGCATTGGAAGGATTTGGCTTATCGCTGCATTGTTTGTAAGGTGAAAATGGGCTTTGTGGAGCAAGAGCTGAGCAATATTTCTAAGCTTATTAACGATGACCCCACATATTTTAATAGATTCATGATCGATCCCGAGCTTGGAAGGGGACAGCTTATTATTTTAACGCATCTGTACCCATTGTGGAAGGATACGGAGTTGCGTGCTGAGACTGAAATCAAAAAGCTTGATTCCATGCATGAAAAGGTGCTGGCATGGTTTCCGGAATCACATCCAAGCTACATAATTTTGAACGGAAAAATGGAGGAACTCAAGAAAATTGCCTCCGTTAAAAACTATATGGCTTTTTTGAATGTTCTTAAATCACGCCATATTGTAGACAAAGAAATTGATGAATTTGTACAACGGCAAGTGGAGATGTGCCAAGAGCAGTATAAATTTTATTTAAGCGAGTTACAGTCCATTCGAGACGAGGCCACATGGTTTCCCTATCCAAAATTGTTGCGTGATTTCAGCAGAGAATTTAATGAAGCTGCCAATATTTTAAATTGGGCATTTAGTGCAAACTTTAATATAGCAGAAAACTTTCAACAGGCGCAGTCACAGAAAGAAGAAGTGGAAGAGCTTTTACGCTCGCTCAAACGTCGTTTGAAGCTTTTGCGAGCCATGCGAGACGGTACACTTTTTGGCATGACATTTATCAAGAGTTTCTTGTGGATAGAAGGTGTTGGGATTTTGCTTTGCCTTTTAGGGATTCCTGCCATTATACTTTTTGGAGAAAGCGTTGGGCTTGGTTGGTTAAAAAGTATTTTAGCCAATCAACAGTGGGAGATACAAAAGGTTATGGTGGGCATTATCACCGTTTTGTCCTTTGGTCTTGCCATGTTGCGTTCAACCATTACCTTTGAAAAACAGCGTGAAACCTATTTGGAAAAAGCCAAGGAACAGCGAGAGCAAATGCAAGAAGAGCGACTTGAGCGCATCCGAAAGAAAAATCGTGCCGAAGCCGAACGCCTTAGCGCAGAACGCAAGGCTCAAGGGGAACGTATGCTTAGAGAAAGGTATGAAGCAGAAAATAGTCAATAATTAGAAATATTTATATATATTGCGTTTAGAGATTTTTTGGGTCTTGGTAGAATTTCTAAGAAAGGGGAAAAGTAAAATATGCAAAGAACACTTATAGCAAGGCTTCTTGCCCAAGATGAAACGCTTTCGTCTGTTTGCCTGTGTGGCTGGGTGCGTACGCGCAGAGATGCCAAGGGTTTTAGTTTTTTGGAACTTAATGACGGATCGTGCCTTTCCAATATTCAGTGCATTGTAGATGAAGGTACGCCTGCCTATGTTGCCATGGAAAATGTCAATACCGGAGCTGCTTTACGTGTAGTTGGTGAGCTTGTGGCTTCCCTTGGCAAGGGACAGAAGTTTGAGGTGCGTGTGCAGGAGTTGCAGGTGTATGGTTTAGCTGATCAAGAAAGCTTCCCTCTTCAAAAGAAACGTCATTCCGATGAATTTTTGCGTACCATAGCACATCTTCGGGCACGAACCAATAAGTATGGTGCTGCATTTCGCATACGTGCCGAAGCTGCGCAAGCTGTGCATATGTATTTCAAAAAAGAGGGTTTTTATAATGTCCATACGCCCATTCTCACCGGTTCGGATTGCGAAGGTGCCGGCGAGATGTTTCGGGTGAGTAATCTTGAGCTTGGCGAAAAAGATTTGAGTAAGGATTTTTTTGGCAAGGAGTGCAATTTAACTGTGTCCGGTCAGCTGGAAGCCGAGGCGTTGGCCTTGGGGCTTGGACGTGTATACACATTTGGCCCCACTTTTCGGGCAGAAAATTCCAATACTCCCAGACATGCTGCAGAATTTTGGATGATCGAGCCGGAAATGGCCTTTGCTGATTTGCAAGATAATATGGACTTGGGCGAGGGACTTACTTGTTTTGTCATTGAGCATGTGCTGAGTCAATGCGCTGAAGATGTGGCACTTTTCAATAAATTTGTGGACACGCAATTGCTTGAACGTCTCAAAAATATGCTTTCTAAGCCATTTGTGCGCTTAACATATGCCGAAGGTGTGGAAATTCTGCAAAAATGCGGGAAGAAATTCGATTTTCCCGTGACGTTTGGTACAGATTTGCAAACGGAGCACGAGCGTTACTTAGCCGAAGAACATTTTGCGCACCCTGTCATCGTGTATGATTATCCTAAGGTAATCAAACCCTTTTACATGCGTTTAAATGATGATGCAGTCACTGTTGCTGCCATGGACTTACTCGTGCCCCGTATTGGTGAGCTGATTGGCGGATCGCAACGTGAAGAAAGGCTTGATGTTTTAGAACGACGCATTGCTGAAATGGGGATGGATTCGGCCGAAATGGGCTGGTACTTGGATTTACGCCGTTACGGCACAGTACCTCATGCCGGATTTGGGCTTGGCTTTGAACGCTTGCTCATGTTGCTTACGGGCATAAGCAATATTCGTGATGTCATTGCCTTTCCACGTACACCCGGAAATTTAGAATTTTAAGCAAGTATGACCTATGCACAATTCAAAAAGGCATGGATTGCTTCGTTGCTTCGCTCCTCGCAATGACTTGATTTTATGACGAAAGTCATTGCGAGCGTAGCGAAGCAATCCATGTATTTTGTCAATTTTAGGAATTGTGCAGACATTATTATATAAGAGGGCTTGGAGTATTAATGAATTTTTTTCCGTGAGAGGGAAGGCGAACTTTCCTCTCAAACTCTTCCAAGCTCTCTTTTCTTATTTTTGATGTATCCAATAATCAAGCGTGCTGTACAATATTTCTGGGATAATGGGCTTGGTAATATGGTCATTCATGCCGTGTGCTATGCTTTTTTCCTTATCGCCCGTCATGGCGTGTGCGGACATGGCGATAATGGGTAGAGTATCAAATTCTTTTTGTTTACGAATGAGCTTTGTAGCTGTAAGTCCATCCATTATAGGCATTTGAATGTCCATAAGCACAGCATCGTACTTTTTTTGCGTAAGCATGGTAAGGGCTTCTTGTCCATTGTTGGCAATATCCAAAGTGTAGTTGTCTTTCTTGAGAAGTTCTTCTGCAATTAGTTGATTTATTTGATTGTCTTCGACCAAGAGCAAGTGTCCGCCTGCGTGAGCTGATGTATTGTATGCAATTTCGGTTAAATCTTCCCTAACCAATTGATTTTCGCTGGCAAGAGGGAATGTGGCCGTAAAAGTAAAGTTGGAACCCTCACCAACTTTGCTATCCACAAAAATGCAACCTTGCATAAGCTCCACAAAACTTTTGGCAATGACAAGCCCAAGTCCAGTACCGCCGTATTTGCGTGTAACGGAAGTATCTGCTTGCGAAAATGCCGAAAAAAGTGTTTTAATTTGCTCCTTGCTAAGCCCGATACCCGTATCTTTTACGGTGAATTTGCAGTGCAATTTTTGGTCTAACATCTTGATATTGTCGATAATAAGACTTACACTGCCCTTGGAGGTGAATTTTATGGCATTTCCAAGCAAGTTTATGAGCACTTGTTTGAGGCGCAAGGGATCGCCGATTATGGCAAGTTCAGAATGCTTCCCTTGCTCTACTGAAAAATCAAGCCCTTTTTGACGGGCTATGTGTCCCAACAAATTCACCACTTCAGTGCATACCGATTGGAGAGTAAAGGGGACGCACTCCATTTTGAGTTTGCCGGCTTCGATCTTTGAAAAATCCAGAATATCGTTGATGATGCGCAAGAGTTCGTTGGTGGAAAAAAGTGCTTTTTTCAAAAAATCTTGTTGCTGTTCATTGAGTTCTGTGTCGGATAAAATATGTAGAAGTCCTAGAATGCCGTTCATGGGCGTGCGGATTTCATGGCTCATATTGGCTAAGAAATCGCTTTTAACTTGCGCGCTTTTTTCCGCAGCATCCCTTGCTTGTTCCACTTCTTGTAACAGACGTTTGCTTTCACGAAGGTCATGGGAATAAGCAATGAAAACTTCTTCATTTTCAAGGTGCGCACTGACTAGGGTCATGCCCATAGGGACGGGTTGCTTGCAAGTATCAATGACCACAATTTCAAATTGACTTTTTCCCTCACGGGCAGCAATGGCAATATGTTTTTCGAGGAGTAGTTTCGTTAAGCTACCATCTGGCTGTTTTTCGGGAAATTGGTTCTCAAAGGCTGCAAAATATTCTTCTTTGGAGTTGCAACGCAATAAACCCGCAGCCACGTTATTGCAATCCATCATTTGGAAATCAGCGTCAAGAAGGTTGATGCCAAGGGGTACACCGTTGAGAATACCTTGAATGCGTTGTTCTGCCAGCAGCGTTTTTTTCTTGTTAATTTCCTCGGCGGTTAAATCTTGAACATAAATTGCGGCCATATACTCACCGCGATACTTGGTACGCACACCGGTGATTTTTGTGGGCAGCTCTTCTCCGTGAATGCTTTTTCCCATCCAAAAGCATTCTGTGGAACCGGTGGTGAATGTTTTGATGAGCTCTTGTTGTATTTTGTCGTAGGAAAGTTCCCCGTCGGGTTGATATTCCGGCACAAGCGAGGCAAAATTATCTATAAATTCCTGCGCTTCCTTCAGTCCAAATGTTTGAGCCAGTGCTTTATTGCAATGCACTAAATTGAAATGCTGATCCCAAATTAAAGCTCCGAAGGGGTTTGAATCCAGCATGAGGCGTGTATAATCATCGGCTTCACGCAATCTTTTCATGGTTTCAAGGTGTTCTCGTAAATCCTTCATGAAGGCTAAAATCACCGGTTGACCTTGTAGGAAGCTGCTGATCAAGGTCACATCAAAGGGTATTTCTTCGCCGCTAAGGCTAATGTGTGTCCACTGGGTTTTCGCATGTCCCTTTTCCATGGTTTCTGCGATGATTTTTTGGCCTTTATCAAAGCTTTTTTGGCCATCGGGTTGGTATTCGGGATTAAGCTTGTCAATGTTTTCTATATAATCTTCTTTATTGTCAAAGCCGAAAATGCGGGCCATTTCAAGGCTGGTCTCAAGGATGCGAAAGTCAGTTGTCCAAATTTGTGCCGATAGAGGCATATTGTCCAAAAGAAGCTGCATACGCTCAGCATAATTATCCACTTCTTCTTGTGATTTCTTAAGCTGAGCAACAGTTTTTTCAAGATTACGTTCAAGATTTTTTTGTAGACCTATTTCTACAATAATGCCCACAAGTCCTCTTTTTTCGCTGCCTTTTACTTCAAAACCCCTGCTCCAAAGTAAGACAGGGTGTGTTCCGTTTTGAAGTTTGTATTCAACTTCATAATGCATACAATCCAGTTTCTGTATGCATTCAATGTCGCTGTTGTGATAGTTTTTTCGATCATCTTCGGAAAAATATTCAACGTCGCATAGGCTTTTATTTATGATATCTTCACGGTTTATGCCAAAAAGACTTCTATAAGCTTTGTTAACGACTTGAAACTTAGCTTCACTGTCTTTCACAAAAAAAGCCACAGGAGCATCTTCAACGAAGGATTCATAGCAAGCTAGCCGTGACTTATTTTCCTCAAAGGCATCAAGGAGGGCGTTGTAATCATCGACGCTAACACTTTCATGCCGAGTTTTGCGACTAAAAATATTCATATAAATCTCAATTTAATAAATTAGATGATTTTTACATTACACAATTTAGACTGAAAGCGCAAGTTAATTGTAGTGTAGTAATTTTATATTCACAAGTTGATATAATATGATAACAGCACCTTGTGAATATTATCTCATTGAAGGAGGCTTGTGCATACCCGTGTGTGTACATAAGAGGAGGGCTATATTCTGTAGGCAAAACTCTATTTTAAGACCTGCGTAATTACTAAAATTGACAGAAAACATGAATTTCTTCGCTGCGAGCGCATCGAAGAAATCCATGTTTTTTGATTTAACCGGTGTTTTTCTTATTTCCCATTATCCAAAAAAAGATTGTAAAGTCTTTATACTATTCCGAATCCATATCCATAATGCGTCCTTGCAGCCACATGTAGGTATCAATTTCGTGCCCCTCTTCCGGTATATAGTCTCCAAGCAGAGGCTTTGGTACATAGAGCATAATGTGCAGCGGTGCACGTTCCGGCATGGGAAAGTCAAGGCGTAGCATGGTTATCTCTAGTTTATCAAGCATACAGGAGTCCACTTCTATGATGATTCCCCGTGCTTCATATTCACCAAAGACACGTCCTGGGCGGATAAGGTGTTTTCCGGCAAGGTTTACTTTAAGCGTTGGCACGTCAAGGCGACTTTTTCCGGGATGATCTTCAAGCCACTTTTGCGCATGGGCTTCATAGACCGGGCCTTGGGTGATGGTTATCTCGTCAAGTAAGGCACGGCGCACGCCAAAGGCTAGACCTGCAAGCACAAAAGTATGCATAACGCCCGGAGTCAGATCCGCTTTATCCCTAAAATATAAAGGATTATAAAACCAAAGTGGATTTTGACCTTCGATGACGGTGACCGCCACATGCGCTTCAACGTCCGACTTCCACGGCACAACGGAATGAACCTCAAAGTCATTGTTATAGCCTTCGAGAATGGGCATTACGGAAGCAGTTTCATGCTTATCTTCGTCATTTTTTCCTTTTTTCAGCACAACACCGGCACGCAATGGCTCATCCTTTGGCCAAGCCATGAGAAGAGTTTCTGCTCCATCTTTTTGCCAATGCCAAGATGGGCGAGTGGCGCCTGCTTTGAGGACGGTACCAAGAACTTGCGGTAAAAGATCCTTGGGATTGCCCAGTAAAACCGCCCAAGGTTGCCCAAGGGCTTGTACATGCTCACGATTATCCTCAAGCGTAGCTTGTTCAGCCTGCTCAGTCTGTTTAGTTTGCTTAGTTTGTCCGTTAATTTTTTGTTTCTTAGTCATAAATTACCCTACATTGAAATTTTTTTTACCAATGAACCATTGAGAAAAAACATATTTTGGCTGTTAAGTACAGTTATTTTTTATCCGCTCGCCCACAGTCCG
>CAYJHK010000009.1:0-23390 GCA_964369515.1 uncultured Desulfovibrionaceae bacterium | reverse complement strand
TGGGTTCGCTAATGGCAACACCCTTAACGCTTTCTTTAATTGGAATCATTGGCATATCAATTTCTCCTTAAATTCGTACTTGTTTTGAGCACTGCCTAGCGGCCGTGTTCCATTTCTGTGGCTACTTTGTCAGCTTCAGCAATCTTGGTTGCTTCTGTATTGAACACCTTTGGAGCTACCAAAGCTGTTTCGGTGTACAAAAGTTCATCTTCAAGATTGGCTGGCTCAGGATAACCTTCAAAAGGCTTAATAGAACCTTCAGGAGTGGTACGAATGGGGAATTTGAAGCGTTTTACGTTGCCGTTACGGAACTTTACTGTCCACATAATGGAATCAGCAGAACGCATGGGGATACAAGTACCGCCCATGGGAGCAAAGTCTGCATATGGGCGCGCAGTAATCGCACCCTGAGGACAGATTTTTACACAGGAATAACATTCCCAGCAGGCTTCTGGTTCTTGGTTGTACGCTTTCATTTCTTCAGGATCAAGAATCATGAGATCGTTAGGGCAAATATACATGCAGGCAGTCTTCTCGCCACCCTTGCAACCGTCGCATTTTGATGGATCGACGAACGTTGGCATATGCATCCTCCGGAATTTTTTAATGTTAAAATAAAACCATCATATCTAATGAGGGAAACACTCCCACTGGATGGAACCTAAAAAGGTCGAAAAGCTCCGTTCGGCCTTTTATAAATTCATCAAGCTTATTGTATTGCACACTGCTTGGTATTATTGATAGACAATTTACTAAAACTTGCCTTCATGCTCAGACTTGCTTTTGTTCTCAAATGCACTTTTATACTTAAACACGCACTCTTACCTAATATTCATGGCGTAAGGAGTTCTCTATACATACTCACGCACTTCTTCTTTGTTCACTCTATGTGAATGCTCAGCCGTTGTCAAGCTCTTTTGTATTTTTTTTCACAAAGGGCAAATTTTAGGTAAGACTTTAAACTCATTAAGTTTTTTAGCGAAAAAAAATTCTATAAGCATTAAAGTGCTCATAGGGCAAGTAAACTCAATCAATCTTCAAATGATAAATAATTTGTTTTCTGTGTGATTTCTTTATAACAAATTGGTTGCACCTTGTACAGCAAATTAAAGCTTTTTTCTGAAAAAATTTATTATAGATACTTTTTGAAAAATTATATTTGTAATTCAAGGGAGTACAGGAAGTTTTTTGCGGAAGAATGATTGTTGCCGGCAGAAACAAATTTTCATTTAAGGATAAAAACGTTACATCAATACATTTATTAAGAGCTTGTCCTTAAAAAAATGTAGCGTGAGGCGAGTACAAGGAAAAATGAGCTTTGACGCAGTAATCGTCCACGATACGTTATTTAGTCGTCACTGAAAAACACGTTAACAGTCTAAAATTAAACATTTTTTTAGTTAAAATATACAAATAAAAATGCCGGAAATAAGGGCATGGAATGCACTTTTCCGGCATTTTTATGGTTCTAAAACATGGTTTTTCTGTGACGGCTAACAAAATTTGAACGATAGTGAAAATTTTGCGCCACGTAAAATGAGCCGGAATTCACTTCCGGCGCCCCCGAAGGGGCATTTGGAGTGAGCGTGCCTTTCTGAAAAACGCATTTTCATGCATTTTTCAGCTTTGACTACTAAGTAAAATGCACGAAAAAAGGCCGCACAATGCGGCCTTTAATACCTTAAAAGCGAGAGGCGTGCTTTTAAGGTTTTGGTACGTCGAGAATTTTTAAATATATTACATTCTTAATGAAAGTCATTGAACATCATAATCATATTCACAAAATTCTCTTTAATTTCTCGTGTTAATCAGCCTGTCTGCGTATAAAAGCCGGTACGCTGAATTCATCATCATCATAATGCACAGCCTCTGAGCCGGGTTTGTGCCTGTGCTGATGCTGAGAGCCGAGAGCATTACCTTTACGCACATAGGGAGGTAGTTCACTTTTTCCATCATACCAAGTTTCGACTTGGGCACGGCGACGCATATGTGCAGGTGGAACCTCTTCGTATCTATCTTCATATCTGTCATCATGTCTTTCATGATGAACTTGCTCATGCGGTGCCTCATGTCTTGTTTGCGCATAAGCATGATTTGGTTGCGGTTGACGGCGAGGTGCTTGACTTGGGGTCACAGCACGAGGCCCCGGTGTATTATAATTTGGCATCACATGCTCAACAAATTCTTCGGTTGCGTGCAGTTCTGCACTGGATTCGATACCTGTTGCCACAACTGTAATGCGAAGCTCATCACCAGCGTCGGGATTAAAAACAACACCGAAAATAATATTACAATCAGGATGCACAGCTTCACCGATAATATCGCCGATTTCTTTAATTTCATCGCCAGAAATGTCGCTGGTTGCCGTAATATTGTATAAGACGGCCTTAGCTCCCACCAAGGAAACATCTTCCAGTAGTGGACTCATTATTGCACCCTTGGCAGCTATGTTTGCACGATTTTCACCGGATGCCACACCGGTTCCCATGAGTGCAATGCCGGATTCTTGCATAACGGTTTTAACGTCGGCAAAGTCAAGGTTAATGGTGCCTTGCTCCATGATCACATCAGAAATACCTTTCACTGCATAATACAATACATCATTGGCTTTCTTCAACATTTCTGTAAACGGTGCTTTTTTGGGCGCAAATGTGAGCAAGCGGTCATTGGGAATTGTAATCAAACAATCCACCTGTTCACGTAATTCTTGCAAGCCAACATCGGCTATGGCACTGCGTCTACCCCCTTCAAAGTCAAAGGGTTTTGTGACAACACCCACGGTCAGTGCGCCAAGTTCACGTGCTGCTTGGGCAATGATAGGCGCAGCCCCAGTGCCTGTACCGCCGCCCATGCCTGCTGTGACAAAAACCATATCGGCTCCGTCCAGCACCTCACGAATGGCATCCACACTTTCAAGGGCAGCATCTTTACCTTTTTGAGGGTTGGCACCGGCTCCAAGCCCACGGGTTAATTGTTCGCCGATTTGCACCTTATTCGGTGATGAATTTTTATTTAAAGCTTGCAAATCAGTATTGGCACAAATGAAAGTAACCCCGCGTAAACCTGATTCTATCATATGTTGCACAGCGTTTCCGCCCCCGCCACCGACGCCAATAACTTTGATCTTCGCATTTCCTGCGCAAGATTCTACAAAATCAATAAGTTCCATATGCCTCTCCTCACTTAATAGGAACAAAATACCTACGAAATATCTTTCAACCACTTTTTCATTCGAGAAACCATCCCGTCGAGCATAGTCGGTTCATTACTGGTAAAAACCTTTTGTCCCTGATGTTCCTTTTCTGCTCCATAACGCAATAGACCAACCGCCGTTGCAAATTTAGGACTATTGACAACTTCTTTCAGCCCTCCCACTTGACGAGGGTAGCCAATGCGTGTGGGTAAATTAAAAATCTGTTCTCCAAGCTCTTGACACCCTTCAATGAGTGACGTTCCCCCTGTCAATACAACACCTGCTCCTATCATATCTTTAAATCCTGAGCGGATGAGCGTTTGATCAACAAGGTAAAGTATTTCTTCCATGCGTGGTTCACATATAACCGACAGTAAATCACGAGAAAGGCGTCTTGCTTGTCTTCCGCCAACACTTGGCACTTCTATTTCTTCATTATGCCTAACCAATTCAGTCAGCGCACAACCGTATTTCACTTTAATTTTTTCCGCAGCCGCCATGGGAGTGCGCAAGCCAAACGCTATATCATTGGTGAGATTTTGTCCACCAAGGGCTAATACTGCTGTATGCTTAATGGCGTCATTGGCAAAAATAGCTATGTCTGTAGTGCCGCCCCCCAAATCCACTATGGCAACGCCGATTTCACGCTCTTCAGCTGTGAGCACTGCCTTTGCCGAAGCCAAGGATTCTAATGCAATATCAGCCACTTCAAGGTTTGAGCGGTGACATGCACGGATAATATTTTGTGCAGATGAAACAGCACCGGTAACAATATGAACCTTGACCTCAAGCCGAACACCGGCCATGCCTAGGGGATCAGCAATACCTCTTTGTTTATCAATAATATATTCTTGCGGCAGAATATGTATAACTTCTCTGTCTGCCGGAATGGCCACAGCGCGCGCGGCATCAAGAGCTCTTTCCACATCACGCGGGGTTACCTCACCACCCTTGACCGCAATGACACCATGACTATTTATGCTGCTTATGTGACTCCCGGCTATGCCCACATACACAGCCCCGATGTCGCAACCGGCCATGAGTTCAGCCTCTTCAAGAGCCTTACGCACTGATTGTACTGTTTGTTCAATATTGACTACGACGCCCTTGCGAAGTCCCGTGGAAGGGCACGTTCCAATTCCGACAATCTCAATGAGACCATCTCGACTGACTTCACCCACCACAACGCAGATCTTCGTTGTGCCAATATCTAAACCTACAATAAGTTCAGAATTACTCATACGCCCCCAAAAAACTCATGTTCACATTACACATTCTTTATAACCCAAACATTACCATCCGTTGCACGAACTTCTTTCACATAAGAAAGCTCATTGCGGCGCACAAGGTCGCCAATGGTGATGGACAAACGGAGGAGATTTTTTTCAAAGCTATCTAAAGCGATGGATAAAAGAATATCACGATCATCCAGATAAAGCTCCATGCCCTTTGCCCCGCTGATTTTTATAGCAGATATGGCATTATATTCCACCGGTAAATAGCCATTTTTCAGCTCTTCCAAATAGTGTGCCAACTTTGGCAGTACATCTTCAAATCCCGCTTCCACTTCCAGCGTTGGCAAGGAAATAAAATGCTTTGTTTCAACCGGTGCAATAATCACGCCTAATACATCAGCGTAGTATAAAATATTGTTTTTGCGCACCCAAAACACAGGTAATCGCTCTTGCACATCAATAACAAAACCTGCCGGAAGTACACGTCTTACCGAAACCTTCTTCACCCATGGTGTTTTCAAAAGTGCATATTCAACCTTGGTGAGGTTTACATCCAGAGAATTTTCACCGATTCTCACACCGGAAATATCGACAACCATCTGTTTTGAAAGTCTTTTATTTCCGGTAACCTCTATATACTTTGTGTTAAAAAAGGCGGAACTTGTGGCTGCGTCGTACAATATCAACATGCCAAAATACAGACCTACCATAAGTACCAGGCCAAGGATAATGCTAAGAACAATACCAAATAGCTTGTGTATTGGTGGAAACTTCGGGAATATAAATGAAAAGCGTATTCTTTTTTTGGGTTGCTGCTTGTAGCTATTACGAGCAATTGTCCGCCCTTGTGAAGTTGCATTTAACACTTATTTATTCCCCCTTAGCAGTCCGTTGAAACATACCATGTTCTTCTTTACCTCGAATAAGTATGAAAATCCCACCACTTATGCGCAGAGCACACAATGGTACAATGATTTTTTCGTTTACTTGCTTCGACAGTATTTGCCCAGACTGTTATAAATTGAGCCACTCAAGCCGGCTTTTAGTTGCCCATATGGTCACTGTAGCACCATATTTTACGCATATTAGGGACACAAAATCTTAACTTCGGTTTGCAAAACTAACCCAAATTCCTCTTGAACCTTCTCCTTTGCCATAGCAATGAGTTGAAAAGCTTCTTCGCTTGTCCCCATGCCTGTATTTATAAGAAAGTTAGCATGTATGGGAGAGAATTGCATTCCTCCCAGCCTTTTCCCTTTAAAGCCACATTTTTCCAGCAATAGCCCCGCCGGTTTATCAGGAGCAGGGTTTTTAAATACACAGCCGGCACTATTATCTTTAATCGGTTGTCTAGACTTTTTCTTTAGATAGTCTAGAGTTCTTTCTTTTGTAATGCCACTCATTTCTTCTAGCGTCAAGATAAAAGTTGCTTCCAGTAGCAAAAACCAACTTTGTGTTTCAATAGACTTTTTTAATTTAAACTCCCTATATCCATAGAAAAACTCCTGTGAATTGACCTTAATGATACCGGTATTTTCTGAATATAGATTAATACTTTCCAAGTGTTCGCACGTTTGCGTACCAAAAGAACCTGCATTCATTGCAATGGCTCCTCCGACACTGCCCGGTATACCACTTAAACCTTCCAATCCGCTTAATCCCTGTTTTGCACAAAATGCTAAAAATCGTGGCATCGGGAAACTTGTTCCCACCGTTACCCAAATATTGTTTTGCTCACGATGAACAATTTCCGGCGCAGCTCTATAAGAATTTTTCAAAAGTACCAGCGGTAAATTTTCATCGCTTGCTAAAATATTAGTACCGCCACCCAAGATGAAAACATTGCCACCTAGTTGTTTTATTAAATCCGATGCGGAAAAAACTTCCTCTAATTCTGTCAAACGCAATTCAGCTATTGCTTTTCCACCAAGGCGAATGCTTGTTCTTTCTGAAAGCATGGGCTCATAAATTATTTTCACAGCATTACCTTATAGTTTTTTGCACCTAAAATACATTTTATTACTTACTATTTTAAACTGTCATTTATATACATGGGGCCGACTCTGGTAATGGTTCCGGCTCCAAGCGTTAAAAAAATGTCACCATCATGTAAAAAATCTTGCGCATATTTTATAACACCTTCTAAATCTTGACAATAAGTAACATCGACATTGGAAACCTGCAAAAGACCTTGGGTTAAACTTTGTCCACTCACACCGGGTATGGGTTTTTCATTGGCTGCATAAACCTCAGTGAGAAGCAGCTTATCAACTCCATCAAATGCCCTACAAAATTCACCAAAAAACGCTTTTGTCCGTGTAAAACGATGGGGCTGAAAGGCAACCACAAGTCTTTTATTCGGATACACTTGTTTCGCTGTGGCAATAGTCGCTACAATTTCAGCGGGATGATGACCATAATCATCTATAACTATAACACCATTTTTCACACCTTTATGCTCAAATCGCCTTCCGACACCACCAAAACGCCGCAAACCTTCTCGGCAAAGTTCTATGCTTATGCCGGCTTCCAGTGCAACACCAATGGCAGCAAGTGCATTGAGAACATTATGTTTACCCGGTTGGGACAGTTCCATTTCACCAAGACTTTCTTCATGAAAGAACACTTCGAAGCGACTTGTGGCGGCGCACTCTAAAAGCTTGGCTCGTAACATATTGTCTTTTCCAAAACCATAGGTGGTAACCGGCCTTTTAACACGAGGCAAAAGACGACGTACACCTTCATCGTCACCACACACTATATTACGTCCATAAAAGGGCACTTTATTCATAAAAGCCGTGAATGCCTTATCCATTTCATCCATATTGGCGTAAAAATCCACATGATCCAAATCCACATTGGTTACCACATTCACAATGGGAAAAAGACAGAGAAAGGAACCGTCGGATTCATCGGCTTCTGCAATAAGGTAGTCACCCTCGCCAAGATGCGCATTGGCACCATAGGCATTGAGCAAACCGCCCACCACCACGGTGGGATCCTTACCGGCTGTATCAAAAATTGTAGCAGTCAGAGAAGTTGTTGTGGTTTTCCCATGCGTTCCGGCGATGGCTATGCCTTGACGAAGGCGCATAAGCTCCGCCAGCATTTCAGCGCGCGGAATTATGGAAAGATTTCTTTCACGCCCTATGATGACTTCGGGATTATCGTCGCCAATGGCCGTTGAGCGCACAAGGACTTCCACATCGCCGACATTTTCGGCAGCATGACCGTGATAAATGGTAGCACCAAGGGAGCGTAAACGCTCAACCGTAGCCGAATTACTTAAATCAGAACCGGTTACAGTGTAGCCAAGGTTCAACAAAACCTCGGCAATACCGCTCATACCCGAACCGCCAATACCAACCATATGAATTCCACGAACTTTGTGCATAATTATACCCTTAACTCATCATGAGCATTAGTTGCTGCGCAATATCCTGCGCTGCAAGCGGTTTACTTTGTCCAAGAGCAGCTGAAGCCATATCCTCTAAAGCTTTTGTGTTTTGCAACAAACTTACCACTTCTTCCATAATATTTTCTTCACGCATACTGTCTTCGGCAAAGAGTTTTGCCGCCCCAAATTCCACCAATAATTTGGCATTTGCCGTTTGATGATCGTGGGTTGCAAAGGGGAAGGGAACAAAAATGGCACCACGCCCGGCTGCGGCAAGTTCTGCAACAGTGGATGCACCGGAGCGACACAGCACCAAATCGGCCCAAGCATAGGCTTCGTGAATATTATCAATAAATGCTTGCACCTTAAATTTCCCTAATGCGTGCTTTTCGTAAGCTGATTGAACCCTTTGAATATCATGCGCGCCTGTTTGATGCCAAAGCTCCACACCTTGAGCTTCCAAATAGAGCAGATTTTCTAAAATCAAATCATTTAATGCTTTCGCTCCTTGTGAACCGCCTATAATTAGTAGTCTTTTTCCTGAAAAATCATGGGGCGTATTTCCTATTTCTGCGAAAGCATGGCGAACAGGATTGCCTGTAATCACACACTTTTTCGCCGGAAAATCCTTTGCGCCACCTTGCGTCGGTAAGGATAAAAATACTTTATTAACCATTTTGCCCAGTATTTTATTACTTAACCCAACCACTGCATTTTGCTCGTGGATTGCCACATTAACTCGACAAAGTTTCGCGGCAACTATGGGAGCAAAGGAAGCATAACCGCCAAAACCCATGGCTACATCCGGTTGATATTTCTTTATTATTCCCCTTGCATCGACTATGGCTTTAAACATCTGCAAACAAGCCTTGATGGATTTAAACCCTCGACCCAAAACACCACGCACAGGCAAGCCCACAAATTCAATACCCAATTTTTGTACAAGCTCTTTTTCGGGACCATAAAGTGAACCAACAAAAAGCAACTGCACATTGTCTTGTGCAAACAATGCTTCAGCCACAGCCAGTGCCGGGAAAATATGCCCACCGGTTCCTCCGGTTGTTAAAAGAACTTTACACATTATGTTCCTCCAACCTTGATATTTCTGCTTGTTTGCAACGGGTTACTTAAAATCTCTTGCTCGTCATATTTACTGGTTCTGGAGAAATTCATTAACAATCCCATGCAAATTAATGTAGCCACCAAGGAAGAACCTCCATAGGAAAGCAAAGGCATGGGAACACCCTTAGGCGGAGCTGCGCCCATAATCACCGCAAGATTGAGCACTGCACCAAGGGCAACAATAAGTGTTATGCCAAAAGCAGTATATCTGTCCCGTAAATTTTCTTGACCGATGATTATTTTATAGCAACGCCAAAAAAAGAGCCCGAATAACAGCATAACCAGAGTAATACCCATAAAACCCATTTCTTCACCGAGCACGCTCATAATAAAATCGTTATGCGCTTCCGGAAGATAGAACATTTTCTGCTTACTTGCTCCCACACCGACACCCCAAAAACCGCCCGATCCCAGGGCATAGAGCGATTGCACCAATTGATAACCGGTATCTTGAGCGTCCTTGAATGGGTCCATAAAGGCCATCAGTCTGCGCATACGATAAGGCGAGTACACTGCCAACGCCATGGCGCCGCCAATGGCTATGGCCAATGTAATGAAAAGATATATAAAGCGTGTTCCGCCGGCCATACACATGCAAAAAAGCAAGGCGGCGAGCACAACAGCCGAGCCGAAATCCGGTTGTAAGAGCAAGAGAAAACACAAGCATCCCGTAACCAAGAATGGCGGCACCACCCCACGGAAAAAAGTTTTGATATGGTTTTGCTTGCTGCTCATAAAATATGCCAGATAAAAAACAAGTGCTATCTTAACAAATTCCATGGGCTGTATGGATATATTCCCAATTTGCAACCAGCGACTTGCCCCATTGATGGTGGGTGCCAGTGGCGTTAATGTTAAAACGAGCAAAATAATGGCGACAAAGAGCGCAGGATATTGCAATTTATAGAGCCACTCTCGACGCATAACCGCCACCAACCAAAAAGCAACGCCGCCGATGCACATAAAGAGCATTTGGCGTGTGAAAAAATAATATTTATTGCCGTTAATTCGCTCAGCCACCACACCGCTGGAGCTTAAAACCATAATCAGTCCAATGCCCAAGAGGGTGAGCATGAGTGCAAAAAGCCACCAGTCATACGAACCAAGAATTTGAGTATTTCTTTTAATTGTTGACGGGATAGTTTCTGCATCATTGCCCCTATGTTTATTGGGACTGGTGCGCTTACCTTGGAGTTTTTCTACCATGCTGCTCATAGTAAATCCTCCACTATATGTCTAAAATCTTCACCACGTTGCATATAATTTGCATAAAGATCATACGATGCCGTGGCAGGTGCCATGAGTACCACATCGCCGGCATTAGCAACAGCTTTGGCACAGTGCAAGGCTTCGTTTAAGCTCGCAAACCAGCGCATGGAAGCGCATCCTTCCCATGCCGCTTCAAAATATTCACGACTTGCGCCAAACATCATCACTTCTTTGACTTTTCCTTGAATACGAGGGCGTAATGAGCGTAAATCACCACCTTTGAATTTGCCGCCACACAATAAAATTATGGGCTGCTCAAAGGCATCAAGGGCAACACGCATGGCATCCACCGTGGTACACTTGGAATCATTTACATATAAAACGCCATGAAGTTCACGTATTTTCTCAAGTCTGTGCGCCAAGGGTTTAAATGCAGCCACGGCTTTTTGCGCAGCTTCAAGGCTGATATCAAAACACGAACAGGCCAGCCACGCCGCCTCCATATTCATGTCGTTATGCTTCCCTAAAAGCTGTCGTTCTGTGAAATTGGTTGTCGGCGACGATGAAAAGTATAACTTATGCGCCGCAATGGCACATTCTTCCGACAGCTCTCGTAAATTATCAGCAAAAATAGCAATGTCATCCTTGCTTTGCTTGGCAAAAAGTTGCATCTTGGCTGCGGTGTATTCTTCCAAATCGGCATGATAATCCAAATGATTTTCTGTGATATTTAAAAGCACCGCCACTTTAGGCGCAAAATGTATGCAGCCCTGCAATTGGAATGAGGACACTTCCAGCACCAAGACATCGGCTTTGGCAATGCGATTATGCATGCGATCAAGTACATATTCGCTGAGTGGTGTGCCTATATTGCCGCCCAAGAACACATTTTTTCCGCCGGCAGTGAGCATGTCCGCCGCCAAGGAAACAGTGGTGGTTTTACCGCTGGTTCCGGTGATGGCCAGTATGGGTTCACCTTGCAAATGGCGTGCGGCAAATTCCATTTCCCCCATAATTTCAAAGGATTTTTCAGCCGGAAGCACGGCCTTGATGTTGGCAATGGGAATGCCCGGACTTGGAATAATCACATCCACGTCGGCAAAGTACTCTGTCTTTATGTTGTCAAGAATACATCGTGCGCCCAGCCCTTGTATTTCTTCCATAAAGTCCTGCGCAATTACCTTACTTTCCAATAAGGTAACCTGCATGTTTAACGCCAGCAGCAAACGCACGGCAGCACGACCTGATCGGCCTGCTCCGATGACGAGAACTTTGTGTCCACATACATTTGTTTGCTCAACGCTTGTCATATATTACCTCAACATTAACGCAACTTAAGTACAGACAGAGCTATAAAGCCCATCAACACCGATAAAATCCAAAAACGAATGATAATTTTTGATTCCGGAACACCCTTTAATTCAAAGTGGTGATGCAGTGGAGCCATGCGAAAAATACGCTTTCCTCCCGACCATTTGAAATAACCCACCTGCAAAATCACCGAAAGGGTTTCAATAACAAATAAGCCACCCACTAAGGCCAAGAGTAATTCTTGCTTGCATAAAATGGCGAGAAAACCAAGACTTCCGCCTATGCTCAATGAACCTACATCACCCATAAAAACCTGTGCCGGATAGGCATTGTACCACAAAAAGCCAAGCCCCGCACCCACCATGGCTGCACAAAACACTGTCACTTCGCCAATGCCGGCCATATATGGGACGAGTAAATATTCCGAAAACTTCAAATTCCCGGTCACATAAATAAATACGGAAAGCACCGACGTAGCCACAATGGTCGGCCCAATGGCAAGCCCGTCCAGCCCATCGGTGAGATTAACTCCATTGGATGCCCCCACCATGACAATAACAGCGAAAGGCAAGTAAAACCAACTCAAATCAGGATTTAAATCTTTAAAAAATGGAACGCTCAACGTCGTTTTAAAATCGTCTTGCATTACCAACACCGTCACCGCTATGCCGGCGACCAGCACTTGCCCCAACACTTTCAACAACGGACTGATGCCACGATTATTCTTTTTACAAACTTTAATGTAGTCATCCACAAAACCCACAAGACCAAAGCCCGTAAAGACAAACAAGACTAACCATAAATAAATATTACGCAAATCTCCCCATAACAACGCACTGACCACAAGGCTGAAGGCCATGAGCAAACCACCCATGGTTGGAGTTCCGGCTTTAGACATATGCGTTGCCACGTCTTCATGGATGGGCTGCCCAAATTTCAACCGTCGAAGCCAACGAATAAACATGGGACCCACCACAATGGAGATGAGCAAGGCTGTTACGAGGGCCCAAGCAGATCGAAACGTAATGTATCGAAATACATTGAGAGCCGACCATTCCGATGCCCACGGTAACAAGAAATTATAAAACATTACTACCTCTTGTGGAGTTTTCATGTGTCTGTGCGTAGTCAAGCATAATGGGCACAAACGTCTCCAAAGCATTATTGCGAGAACCTTTACACAGTACCGTACCCGCAGTTAAGTGCATATTGTTCCATTTTTCGGCGAAATCTTGCTCATCGTGTACAATGTTAAATTCACCAGCATACTTTTTGCACTTCAAACCCTTATGAACATGTTCAGAAAAATCACCCTTCCAAAAAATATGCGATACGCCGCTGGTGGCCAAAAATTTCCCAAGCTGCCTGTGTTCATGTTCGGCACTTGTGCCAAGCTCACCCATGCTTCCGAGCACGGCATAACAAGCCTTACTTTCGGTCTCTTCAGCCATGCTGAGGGCGGCATTTAACATGCGTTGCATGGACAGTGGATTTGCATTATAACTGTCATCGATAATATTCCACTCACCGGCTTTTTTCAGTTCAAAACGCTGTTTCGGTAAGGTGATATCATGAAATCCGCGCTGTATTTCGTCCACTTTTACGCCCAGCGACAAAGCCGCACTCACCACGGCAGCCACATTTTCTGCGCCGTAATCACCCAAAAATGGTGCACTCACTTCAAAGCGATGCATTCCGCCGCTGGCATCCATCTTTATGCGTATCGAAAATTTCCCCGATTCGTTTTCCGCACTGACACGCCCAATATAACGTGCCGTAACCATGGAATTGAATTCCTCTTGCGCACTGAAAGTACGCACCTTAGGGAAAACGGCCTTGGCCTCTTTGAGCAAATCGGCATAGTCGGCACTCACAAAACCTTGACCGTTTCTCGTCAAATGTTCCAATAAGCGTGTTTTGTGCCAAGCAACCCCTTGTTCGCCAAGACCTTCCGTATGCGCACAACCCACATTGAGCACCACCGCCACATCCGGCTCCAAAATTGCGCCCAGCTCTTCCATGTCCCCGGGCTTGCTGATGCCAAGCTCCATAACCCAAAAATCTTCTTGACCGCTTGTGGCAAGCACAGACAAAGGCATACCAATTTGATTATTATAATTTAATATGTTACGAGCAACTTTTTTACCTATATTTTGCAACAAATCCGCTAAAACTTCCTTGACCGTTGTCTTGCCCGAACTTCCGGTAATCCCCACAACACGTCCGCCGTTTTGCGCAAATTCTTCACGCCATACATGGGCAAACTTTCCCAAAACCTCAACGGTACTCCCCATGGAAGTCGGCACTAGTAATTGCGGAACATCAATATATTCTAAATACCTATCGGCAAGTAAGGCAACAGCTCCCCTATTTACGGCTTCTTGTGCAAAATCGTGTCCGTCAAAACGAGAACCCTCAATGCATACAAAGAGTGCACCGGGACGTACATCGCTTGTATCACGACATACGCTTGTAATATCTAACTTTCTGTGTTCGACACATCCCACACAAGCTACGCCCAGCATATTTTGTAATGTACCAAGTTTTATTTGCATGATAATATTTCCTGTATGTTTTTCTGATCACTATAAGGATATTTAACGCCTTCAATTATTTGATAATCTTCATGGCCTTTACCAGCAATAAGCACACAAGGCCGACAATTGGAATCTTTCATGCTTTCTTTCAAAAGCGTAAGTGCCAATTCCGTGGCTTTGCGCCTGTCAACTTCTACATGCACTTCAAGTGCTTCTTTTCCTTGTAAACCGGGTAAAATGTCCTGCAAAATACTTGTGGGCTCTTCAAAGCGTGGATTATCAGAGGTCACAACAGCCACCTGACTAAGATTTGCAACAGCCTCGCCCATAAGCGGTCGCTTTGTTTTGTCTCGATTTCCTCCGCAGCCAAAAACTGTTATAATTTTTGTAAATCCTGCACCTTGCAATGCTTGTAATACATTTGTTAACGCATCCGGTGTATGGGCATAATCAACAAAAACATCAAAATTTTTATGATTTTGCACACGCTCAAGGCGACCGCACACACCATAAAAATCTTCTAAATGCTTTAAATCAACCACATTTAGACCAACACCAAGCGCACAACATTGCACAGCCAATAAGTTGGAAGCATTAAAAGCACCCACAAGCGGTGAACGCAATTCATAATTTGTTATGCTCTTAGGTGTTGTCACAAACATCTTCAAATGCAAACCCTTGGTGGACATGGATACTATTTCAGCTTGCACATGATTTTCAGCTTGTATGTGTTGCACGGCTTTGTTCACCGAAAACGAATAGCTTTTTGAATTGTGCTTGCACAATTTCACAAGCTCACTTCCGTAAGCATCATCAATATTTACGGCTATAACTTTTCGAGCTGACGGTAGTTGCGTGAACAGTTTAGCCTTGGCTGCAAAATATTCTTCCATATTGCTATGATAGTCGAGATGGTCTTGGGTGAGATTGCTAAAAATAGCACCGGAAAAATCTATGCCGCCAACTCGATCCTGCTCCAACGCATGGGAAGAAACCTCCATTATAACTATGTTCACACCGGCCTTATGCATTTTGCCAAGCAAACGGTGCACATTCACGCTGTCCGGCGTAGTCAAAGGCGCTTGCTCTTCATGTCCCGGCCAGCGATAACTTACCGTACCCATAACACCTACGCTGTAACCGCAGCTCTTGAACAGATGCTCCAATAAATATGCACAAGTGGTTTTGCCATTGGTACCGGTCACACCGATGACACGCATTTTTTGCCAAATATCTTCTGTACCATAACGAGCAGATGCCAGTTGCCACAAAGCTTTTCGTATCTGCCCATGGGGTACAAGAGTACATCCCAATTCCTGCACGGGGCTGCTTTGCGCAACTTCCTCACTGCACACAACATATTTTGCGCCGGCCTTAACAGCCGCATCAATATATTTTGCCCCATCGTCGTGTGTGCCGCTCACAGCCACAAACACATCGCCCGTCTGTATCTCACGCGAATCCGCACACACTTGCAGTGCGTCCTCTTTGCGTACTATTTCCAACAAATCTTCAAATAGCATACTATATCTCCGATAGTTGTAAAACATATTGGCTTTTTTTGACATCGCCGTCTTTTGGCCAACGACTTCCCGCTTTGGGCGTTTGACCGACAACTCGCTGGCCACGACCTTTAAGTATGGGCACAATGCCACCTCTGGCAAATAATTCCACAGCGTTACGCACTGTTTTCCCAACAACATTGGGTACCACTTCCGGCGCTTTTGACAATTGCCCGGGCAGGGTATTATATGGCGTGCTGTGCACCATTTTTTTTATGGTATTGAGAGCGTATAAGGGCTGCGGTGCTCGTGACATTTTAAATGCCCGTGCCTTGGCATCAAAGGATGCTCCACGCCTGATTTTTTCAACTCCTTCCCCAAAGACCACATCAGGCAACTTTCCGTCATACATAAGTGCCATACGGGTAATTTCTTGGAAAACAGGTGCGGCAACAATTCCGCCGTATTGATTTTTTGTCGGCTCATCAACCATGACCAAGGTCAAAAAGCGTGGCTTGTTGGCAGGAGCAAAACCCACAAAGGAAGCCATGCGTTTATCGCCGTAGGTTCCGGTAGCTTTATCATGTTTTTGTGCTGTTCCAGTCTTGCCGCCCACCAGCATACCGGGGATTTTCGCACGCTTACCGCTACCATTTTCTTCCACGACACCTTGAAGAATTTTCATCACGGTATTTGCCACATCCTTTCTAAAAACTTGCTCGCCCCGTGGCTTCTTTTTTGCTTGCGCATCACGGTCGTTGGTAAGAACAAGACGCAAGGGCTTGACTGTACCGCCGTTGATTAAGGTCAAATAGGCTTGCGCCATCTGTAAACCGGTTACGGAAATACTTTGCCCAAAGGACGTGGTTAAAAGGTCAGCCTCCGCCCAATATTTATAGTTGCGCATAATGCCCTTGTGCTCTGCCACCGGCACGACGGTGCGTGCGCCAAAACCTAATTTTTGTAAATATTTATAGTAGCTTTCCGCACCGAGCTTCTGTCCGATTTTCGCCACGCCTATATTGCTGGAAACACGAATGACATCAGAAACGGTAAGTTCCTTATGTGCCGACGTATCACGAATGGTAATAGTCTTGGTTTTCCAGCGTCCGTTTTCACAATCAATAATCGTGTTTCTGTTTACAAGTCCCTCTTGAATGGCTGCTGCCACCAAGAAAGGTTTGAGCGTGGAACCGGGTTCGATGGCATCGGTGGCAAGGCGATTTCTATATTGACTTGGCTTATAGGTATTGTACGCATTGGGATTGAAAAAAGGATATTGCGCCCAAGCCACAATGTCACCGCTTTCAACGTCAACAACCAATACGCCACCCCATGTTGCTGCATATTCTTCCACAGCCTTGGCAATGGCTTCTTCTGCAAAAAACTGCATTTGAGAGTCGATGGTCAAACGAACATCATTACCTCTCGGTTCGCTTTGCCCTTCTTCTTGCAAGAAAAACCTACGCCCCAAAGCATCCCGTTGCACGGTGCGCCTTGTGGGAACAGACGCCAAATTATCTTCAAAAGCTCGCTCCACACCTTCAAGGCCAAGGTCATCCACACCCACAAAACCAAGCACATGCCCGGCCATTTGCTTGAAGGGATAGACACGATTATATTCCCGTGAAAGTCCAATACCGGAAAGCTTGGCGTCACGCACCTTTGAAGCCGTGCCGTCGTCTATTTTCCGTGCAAGCCACACAAACTTACTGCTTTTCTTCAGTTGTGCATTCACCTTGGCCTCGGGTAAATTCAAAAGTTTTGCCAACAAAGCGGCTGTCGCCTTGACATCCTTTATTTCATGCGGACGTGCATAAACGGAGCGGCTTTCCACCGACCGTGCAAGCACCTGACCGTGTCTGTCGGTAATAGTACCACGCTTGCCCGAAACAAGCACCGTGCTCATATATTGCTTGGAAGCTTGGTCGGCAAGATAGGAACCTTCAAGCACTTGCACTTGCCAAGCCCGTCCCCAGAGCCCAAGCCAAACAAGAGCAAAGATTATCCCCACACATTTGATACGCAAAAGCCCCCAATCCTTATGCCGAAAACGTGCAAAGAATTGCTTGAACGAGGTTGTCTTTTGCACCGGCTGCTTTGTCTTGCTTTCACGCTGTTCGGGGGCAACGGTTTTATTGCGCTGGCTTCTTTGAAATGTAGACATTTTGGGAGGAGCAGAACGCTCACGCACCCCCACACTGCTGCCAACACTGCCAATGCTAACCTTGCGCGCATCCGCCGAGGACTTGGAGGAGTCCTTGGAATTTTTGCGTGAATTTTTTGATTTTCTTCCGAATGATAGCATGGCATTACCTAGTAAATTTATATTATTATAATCGTTTAAATATCATCTCGCCAACGAATTTGTCCTGCCGTCGGCTTTTCTAAACCCAAAGCTTTAGCTCTGCGCCCAAGCTCTCTTGGAGAGAGCAAGTATTCTCGTTCCACCTCAAGTTTCACCGTATGAGTTCTTTTTTCTCGCAAATCCACTTGAAGCTTATTAAAAAAGTAATTTATATTGGTGCGTTCAATGTTTACCCACACAAGGGTTAACGTCATGGCCAGTGCTGAAATAACACCCATGGCCACGCACAATGACCAACCTCTATTTTCTTGCACAACCTTCATATTATCTCGTATATTTTTTCTATTGCCCGTAGCTTTGCAGAGCTCGCTCGTGGGTTTTGCTTCAATTCTTCGGTATCTGCCACCGCAGGCTTTTTATGTAATATGCGTACTTCTGCTTTATGCCCACATACACAACGCAGAATATGCCGTGGACAACGACACTGCGTCGCCCAATGGCGCATAGCTTGCTTAACCATTCTATCTTCCAAGGAATGGAAACAAATGACGGCTAAACGTCCGCCGACTTTCAAATAACGCAAAATGTTTTCTAAAAATATTTCCAGCTCTCCAAGTTCATCATTAACTAGCATACGCAAAGCTTGAAAGGTACGTGTTGCCGGATGATTACGTGCTTTTGCACGCCAAGCCGGCGGATAGGCATTATTGACAATGGCAGCAAGTTCCGCCGTGGTTTCAATACTACTTTTTTGACGAGCATTAACAATGGCTCTGGCAATGCGACCGGCCTGCGGCTCTTCGCCAAAACGGGTCAACACATCTTTAAGCACCTCAAAACGCTCTCTATTCACCACATGCCACGCCGATTGTTCGCTTTGCTTATCCATGCGCATATCCAAGGGACCATCGGCATTAAAGCTAAAACCACGCTCGGCACGATCAAGTTGCATGGATGAAACGCCAATATCAATGAGCGCACCGTCAATGCTATCCCACTCAAGGCTTGCCAATGCATGGGTAAATTGACTGTAGCGCATGTGAAAATAATGTACATTTTCTCCAAAAGCACAAAGATGCTCCTTGGCAAGCTCAAGGGCATTCACATCTCTATCAATTCCACATATTTGAATATTTTCAGCTGATTGCAAAATAGCGCTGCTATGACCCCCAAGACCAAGCGTGCCATCAAGGTAACGACCGTTGGCCACAGGTTCCAAGGCTTCGAGCACATGCTCAACAAGCACAGGCGTATGCTCCCGAGCGTGGGCAATCGGTGTAGTATGGGTACTATGCGCTCTTTTCGACATGGTAAACGTCCCCAAAAATTAAAAGTGTACGTTAAGTTCAGCTAATTTTTCAGATACATCTACAATTTCAAGATCCTCAAATTCTTTTAAATCCCAAATCTCAAACTTGCTCCCTCTACCCACAAGCACTATATCCTTGGTGATTTTCCCTGCTCGCATAAGCAGCTGAGAAATACGCACCCTACCTTGTGCATCGGGAATAAGTTCATCGGCTAAACCTAGAGTTTTACTAATAAAGTTACTGAGTTCCTTGCTGGGGCTAGGGATGGAATTCAGTTTATCGCTAAGAGTTGCCCATGCTTCAGGCATGTAAGCCACCAAGCGACCGTAGATGACAGTAAGAACAAAACCTCCCTGTTCTGAGCATGTAGCAAGAGTATCCCGATAATCTACCGGAAGCATGAGCCGCCCCTTGGCATCTAGGCTTCTTTCGTAAGACTTCTTGAAATTTGCCATTACCACGCTCTCCCACTTGCTACCACTTTTTACATTTATGTACCACAATTTCCCACTTGTCAACACACTGAAGACGGGCAATGTAGGGTAGGCGAAGGGAAGCAGAGCTATTGCAATCAATAAAATCTCATAAATTCAATATACTAAAAGAAATAAAAATGCAAAAAATAAATGGTAAATAATTTATGGGATAGGCACACCTCAATACAATTCATGCGATTATATTTTAATCTTAAGTATTTATGTCAATAAATAAACGGAAATTTACTCTACTGAAAGCTCAGTCTGGACAAACACCATGGAATGGTCTAAGAGGACAGAGGGAGCAACAACAACGATATTGCAAGCGTCATCTACTGCTCCCCATAGAAAATGGTACTTTTTCAACACAGCACAGACAATGCGTTCAAAGGGAAAAATATGGAAAAAATATATGCCGCTCGCCGTGAAAACCTGCGCAAAAAGATGTACGCCGCAGGTTTGGATGCCTTACTCATAAGCCACGCCGCTAACCGTTTTTATCTCTCCGGTTTTGAATTGCACGACCCCCAATGCAATGAAAGTGCAGGTCGTTTAATCATCACCTTAAGCGGTAAGGATTGGTTGTGTACCGATGCCCGTTATTTGGATGCCGCCAAGCGTCTGTGGGATGAAGAGCGGATTTTTATTTATAAAGGCTCCGCCGCCAAGGAAATAGGGAAATTACTTAAGCGTGAAGTGGGCGGACGCATTGGCGTTGAGAAATCCATTGTTTCAGCGGAGTTTTATCAACAACTTGGCTGCGGCCTCTCCCTTTCCTCGGCGCAAGACCTTGTTGAATCTTTACGTATCATTAAAGACAAACATGAAATTGCCTGTATGCAGAAATCGTGTGAACTCAATCATAGGCTCATGGAGTGGGTGTATTCGGAATTACACATAGGTCGCACCGAAGCCGATTTAGCTTGGGGCATAGAGAAATATTTCCGTGAACATGGTGCATCTGAACTTGCTTTCAGCAGCATTGTGGCTGTGGGGCCAAATGCCGCCTTGCCGCACGCCATTCCGGATAATACGCAAATTGTTGATAACTCACCGGTACTCATCGATGTCGGTTGCCGTGTCGACAATTATTGCTCCGATCAAACACGCACGTTTTGGGTGGGAAATGCCGATACGCCCAATTATTTCATGCTCACACAACAACTGGTACGCACAGCCCAAGAAGCCGCACTGGCTCAGATCCGTCCCGGGCAAAAATGCAGTGATATTTATGGTTATGCGTGGCAAGTTTTCGCCGACGAGGGCGTGGAAGATGCCTTCACCCACGGCCTTGGGCACGGCGTCGGCCTTGAAACCCACGAAGCACCGTCATTGAACTCACGCTGTCATACCGTACTCCAACCTGGCATGGTGGTTACCGTGGAACCGGGACTGTATTATCCAGAATGGGGCGGGGTGCGCCGTGAATTCATGGCACTGGTAACGGAAGACGGTCATAAAATATTGTGATGAAAAATACGCAAACATTTCTCCAGCATAGCTTAGCATGTATCACGCCTTGCAATCATGAGCTTCAGCGCACAGCCATGGAGCATCTTGACAACCTCACCAAGCCCCGTGGCAGCCTTGGCTTACTTGAGGCCGTGGCAAGGCGTCTTTATTGCATTCAGGGCGGAGCGCAAAAATTACGCACCGAAAAAGCCTTTATGTTTACGGTGGCCGCCGACCACGGCATCGCCGCCGAAAATGTCTCGTCCTATCCGCAGGAAGTCACCCGGCAAATGGTGCTCAACTTCTTAAATGAAGGCGCTGCCATTAATGTGTTGTGCAAGCTCAACAATATTGATTTCGCCGTGGTGGATGCCGGCTGTGTGGGCGGAGCTTTTCAGCCGCACAAGCTACTCTTGGACAGAAGATTGGGCGAGGGGAGCCGCAACTTTGCCAAAGAAGCCGCCATGAGCCGTGAAACCTGCATAACTGCGCTGGTTCACGGCATTGAGCTTGCGGATATGGCCACGGAAAAAGATTATGATATCATTGCCCTCGGCGAAATGGGCATTTCCAACACCACCTCAGCCACTGCGCTGTTTTGTGCGCTTTTTGACCTTGCGCCTGCGCTCATCACAGGCCCCGGCGCCGGAGCTGACCAAAGCCTGCTTGCCCACAAAGTCAAGGTCATTGAGCACGCACTTTCTTTGCACAGCGCAACCCTTAAAGACGGCGATGCCATCGACCTCTTAGCCACACTTGGCGGCTTTGAAATCGCAGTTTTAGCCGGTATTGCCCTTGGCGCCGCAAAAAATAAGCGTGTTCTCATGGTGGACGGTTTCATTGCCACGGCGGCCTTTGCCGTAGCCGCAAATATATGCAAAACCGTGGAAGATTATGCTTTGCTGGCGCATACTTCCGCAGAACCCGGTTATGTGCACGTCTTGAGTGCCTTGGAGCGGCAAGGATTTTCACACCCACCGCTCTTGCAACTTGGAATGCGCCTTGGTGAAGGAACAGGGGCTGCCCTTGCCATTAACCTTGTGCGTGCGGCTGCAAGCATATATAATGATATGGCGACGTTTACATCCGCTAATATAAGTGACCAAACTTCTTGATGTTCTTTGGATAAATGTAACATGAACACAGCATCGACACCTAAGCACACGCTCCAAACTTCAACTCCAACGGACATACTCGAGGACACCCTCACGGGCACGCTCACACTTGAAAATGTTTCACGCATCTTCACCCAAAAACGTGGATTTTTGCAGGAAACAGCCAATGTGCTTGCAGTGAACAATGTGAATTTAAATCTTAAAGCCCATGAAGTTGTTGGCCTTGTGGGTGAATCGGGCTGCGGAAAATCCACCCTTGGGCGCATGATGGCAGGGCTCTTGCCCCCCACGAGCGGACGCATCCTCGTTGAAGGAAAATCGCTGTATACGGACAAGGGTAAGGACGCTCGAGCGATCTCAAAAGGGTCAATTCAAATGATTTTTCAGGATCCTTATTCGTCGCTTAATCCACGCTTGCCCATCGGCACTTCCATTGCAGAACCACTCACTGTGCAGGGAGTACCAAGGCAAGAGCGTCAACGCCGTGTATATACCATGCTTGAACTTATCGGTTTTTCCAAAGAACAAGCCATGCGTTATCCCCATGAATTTTCCGGCGGACAAAGGCAACGCATCGCTGTGGCTCGTGCCTTGATTACCAATCCGCAAATCCTCATTTGTGATGAGCCTGTCTCTGCACTCGATGCCTGCGTTCAAGCCCAAATCCTCAATCTTCTTTGTGATATACAAGAACGCTTTGCGCCAACGAATATCTTTATTTCACATGACCTTGCTGTGGTCGGCTTTATGTGCCCACGCATTATTGTTATGTACCTTGGTAAAGTTGTTGAAGATGCCCCTCGAGAAATCCTTTTTCAAAATCCTGCGCATCCTTACACTCAAGGGCTTATGGCCTCCATTCCTTCCCTTAATCCGGAGGATAAAATTCTCACTCCGCCCCTTTCCGGTGAATTGCCAAGCCCTTATGCCCCTCCTCAAGGCTGCGCCTTCCATCCACGTTGCAGTAAGGCTACGGACATTTGCAAGGAAGAAGAACCTCCCTTAATATGCATAAACCATGAACATAGAGTGCGTTGCCATTTAACATTGTAAGGAGTTGCCGCTGTACGAAAATAATTAATCAGTGTTTCCTTTAATTTAAAACTTGCTATTATGTTTTTCAGCACGTGATTCTGAATGTGTTAATAGTAATTATTAGCAGCAACTGCTGCTGCTAGCTTTTTACTTTTGTGCGCTTTTGGTGTCTTCATCTTTTTCCTGCT
>CAYJHK010000008.1:0-23888 GCA_964369515.1 uncultured Desulfovibrionaceae bacterium | reverse complement strand
GCTTATATTTACCAACGCCTGCTCAATAGTAGCACGATACTTTTCTGCTTGCTCCATACCCCATGTGTTGATGGAGTATCGTCAAATAGCACATGGGGCTTTCTCAGTGCGGGGTGAAACTAAAAAGTATGCCTATGAACTATTCCCCTGCCCCATGCTTAACGGCGGTAAACAAATCCACAACATCATCAGCATTGCTAAGAGCTAGAACCTTGCCTTGCTGCAATTTATTCAAGCCTTCTTGCAAGTGCTCTTGCAGTAATTTCAGTTTTGCTTGCTTTAGTAAAAGTTCGTTGGTTTCCATCAGGCGTAATGCCTCACGTATGACCTCACTGGCATTATTGTAATAACCGCTCTCAACCTTGGCTCGCACCATTTCTTCCAATACAGGCGTTAAGGATATGTTCATAAAAACCTCCGGCAAACCTTAAGCGTGATTTCATGTCAAAAAATAACAAAGATTGCTATGGAAGGCAAAAGAAAAAATCAGTGGTTTTGCATCCTTTATGCAGCAAGTGCTAATAATTTATTTTTTTATAGTTCAAACTTTATCGGATTTATATATAATGAGAACAAACTTGTTACTGCTATAAATCATAATGCTAAAACACTGCAAGGTAAACTAATTTGTGAATTTAATGTGTTAGGTAGATAGTAATAAAAAATATAAGAAAGAAATACAAGAAAGAATATAAGAATGAAGATATAAAATAGATAAAGGAAGAAGAAGAAGAATAATTATCAATAAAGTTCAATAACAAACATTAAACTTAATAGGAGTTAGCAATGACAACAAGAGAAAATACACACAGAGGCTATACAATCAACACAGGTACACACAAAGCTCAAGCATGTAATATCAATACCCTTAATCAAATAATTGATAGAATTGAAGACATGACGGACAAGCATTCAAAGGTCTTAACAGTACGCATAGACATCAGAAATGACACAGATAATCCATACAGTATACAAAGAAAAGACATGACTCGTATACTAGATAACCTTAAAGCATCATTGGAAAATAAGTATAAGCACAGCAGGCATAAGTTTGAATTTCAATATGTTTGGACAGCAGAAAGAACAAGCTTAGATAACCCTGAACATTTTCATTTATTCATACTGGTTAATGGCAATGACATGCAAAATGGTTACAGCATACAAAAAGCTCTTAATAAACAAATTGTAAAAAGATTACAAACGACTAAAGAAGGTCTAGTGCATTTCTCAGAAAGCAATGGTGATTATGGTATCATGATACGCCGTGACTATGAAAATTATCAGGAGCAGATCAATAAAGCTGTGTATGTTGGTAGTTATTTAGCAAAAACATACAGCAAAGAGTACAATGCCAAGGGCGCACGTTTTTCATCTGCTTCACGTTTGCCCAGCAAGAGGAAGGATGATTTGGATTTATCAGCACCACTTGCTTTTGATGATGGGAATGACTTTGGAGAATATTAAATTAGATATTCGTTAATCACATCAAATTGTTACATTATGTCAAATTTCGCTCACAGCAACCACTGAAACGCATATCCTGTTTGCTTTGCTACCTTAATAGAGTTTACCCTTACATTGCCTTAAATAGCCGTTTCCGGAGCGCAAACATGCCCTGTCTTGTTCTTCGTTTCTAGCTGGTTACTATTTTCGTATAGGATTGCCCCTTAAATCATTCTTTAATCTCAAAGTGTTGTAAAAAATAAACATTATTATATGCGTAGCAAAAAAACAACATATAACCAAGGAGCTTACATGCCAAAAGAAGAACATCCTAAAACTACAGAACAATTAACCAAGGAGGGTATGCTTGCCAAACTAAAACAGGCAGAGGAACAAGGCAATGACGTTTTTTATCAAGTGCTTGGGGATATGGCTAAAGCTCAAGGCATGAGTCATTTAGCAGCATCCACAGGTCTTGACCGTACCAACCTATACCGCAGTTTGAGGCATGGTGCTCATCCAAGGCATGATACCATCAAGAAGGTTTTGCAGGGCTTGGGTATCAGCATTAGGTTTGAATAATTTTATGTTTTATCAATTTTTAACTTAAAAAAGGAATTATTTATGAGTATAAATAATATTTCAGTGGAATTTGTCGCAGAAAACGCAGAACGGATTATTTGCAGTGCCACCGTGGCAAGTCCCGACGGCAACAAGGCAACCATGCTTGGTCAAGGAAAAGATATAGATTCCGCATCGCAAGCCGCCATCAACAACAGTAAAGCGCAACTGGCTATGTTGTCAGACACAAATGAGCCACAAAGCACATATTACCCAAGTCAAGCCACGAAAAGGAATCAGTATAATAGCAATCCTATGGATGACAAATCTAAATTCAACGGCGGAGGGAATAAACCTGCCAGTGATAAACAAATTAACTGGATTGAAAATTCCGCTAGAAAAAATGGGGGGTCAGGTGATGCGCTGGCTCAAGAAAAATTTGGGAAATATATTCACCAGCTGACAGGTTCTGAAGCGCATGAGCTTATCGGCGAACTGAAATTCCCAAAGCCATTCTAATCATATATTTTTTTGCAATGAAAATCCCTCCGTGACCCAATCCAACCTTCAACACAGGAGCATGGTCATGTACCACAACCACCGAAATTCATTTGATTATAGTAACAGGCTTCTAACTTATGGCACAGACATAGAAAGGTTTTTCTCTGCCATAGAACGTGAACTGCCACCGGTAGTTTCACGCTTAGAAGCTTCAAAAGCCACGGGGGGATTAATATCTGCAAAAACACTTAGCAATGACGATGCTTTACGAAAAGGTCCACAAGGTAAAGTGAGGGTTGGTTCTAAAATTGGGTACACGAGGGCAGCATTTATGGAGTATTTGCGCAGGAAGTTAAAAAGGTAGAGCATAACGGAATAAGAACATAAAGCCATTACCTTTCCAGTCTCCATGACAGGAAAGGTAATGGGTAAGATACAAAATATGCTAAAATATTACACAATTGATTTCTATTTGAAGCGTTTAATCAGCCTGTATATTTCAGGCGGATTCAATGCGTTGGGATTAGCGGCAGAGCCACCACCGTCAGCTTCAAAGGTCATATAAAATCCTTTTACGAGTTTTCCTTTTATGGTAAAATCTTTGAATTGTGAAACAACGTACCCACCCCGATCCTTCCAAGTGAATGTATACTGACCGCCTCGTGCTGAGCCAGTGCCATTTTTGAAATAGATTGTAGTATGAGGATTAAGAGCGATTTTTCCACCTTCTTTCCCATTTTTCCAGCACATACGCTCAAGGCTTGTTTTCCCGTCATTAGCACCGGCAATACACATGGAAAATACTGCTTTACCACCCTTAGTGTATTTTAAGAGCTCTTTCATTGTGGTTGGGCGTTTTGATTTGGCTAGGGTTTCCATGGGACAAGTAACAAGTAAAACTAAGGCAAAAAGTAGTAAGAAATTTTTCATGACACTTCCTTCAATAAATTTTTCGTTTTAAAATACTTTATGGTTCAGCACAATGCATGAACCAGTCATGTAACACATTTTTGAAAAAAATTATAGCATTTTTTATAAGCAACATCTCCATGTGCAAGCATGAAATAACGTGTATTTTTAAAAGCAAACTGAAAATATCCGTACAATTGTTATCTAAGAATTCGCCCCGTTAGAGATCTTAAGTCATTTCTGAAGTGGCACTTGGGTAAGCACTTGAAGCTTTGTAAGCAATAAAATCTTCAAATTCTTTCAAGGAAGCGGCTACTTTATTTGCTTGGTTTTGATTCTTCGAATTTTGAAAATAATTTTTTGCCTTTTTAATAAGCTCTATGGCCTTGTGGTATGGAGCCATGCTGACCTTATTATTAAGAGAAAAATAATCACTCACAATTCTAAAACGTAATAAATACAATAATAATACAACAGCTTGGAAAAATTTTTGTTTATACTTTCCCGGCTGAGCTTCCTGCACCATAATGTCAATGGCGCCTTGAGCAAAAACAGCAGCACTTTCTGTCGTAAGAGCGTCCGGTGCAGCATGTCTGTAGCGTAAAGCTCTACTCACAGAACGCATGGCTTGAATATTAAATGTATAGTACTGCGAAAAAGTCTTTTCTTTAATTGCATCAAAAAATAAGCGTAAATCTTCTTCAGCAGTAAAGCATTTTCCTGCTGATTCAATGAGGATATTCATTAATGATGGTTTCAATGTAGTGCTTTTTAAGTTTTTTCTAATATATGCTTTAATATTTACAGGTGTTCGTGTATATAGCCATGTAGCCCTAGAAAGTAGTTTTTCTATGCCATCGATATCATTATTGAAAGATAAATAGGCAAAATCCTGAGAAAACTTTTTAGATATTTGCTCCAGTTTATTATTACCATTTCGCGTACAGCATGTGCCATCTTCTGTAAAAGGGTACATTCGTAGTAAAGTGATACCTTCCCATGTATGCTTATAAGGAGCATAGAAACACTTATTCTTTATTTCTTCTATTTTTTTTAGGTAATCACTGTCATTGGGAGTAATAGAACAAAAATAATCTATTAAACTAACATTTTTAGGGTTTAAAAGTGCAGAATCTTCAGGATGCGCTACTATTTCAAGAAGCTCCGGCCATCCCCTTTGAGGTTTTGATGGTTCATGGGTTGGCTTCATGGTATCATAGTTCATGCGGATGCTACGCCCGCCCATAAAACTTGTATCTCTGGGTGTAAAAATGACTCTTGCCCGCCCCGAGGCAGGCTTCATATTCACATGCACATCAAGTCCTATGTCATGCTCTGAAATGGCACTGAAATTGACGGTATTGGAGCGAAAGGGTGTTGTCCCCATATTTGCGTCACGGATAGTAGGCGATGTCGGGTTAAAATAGTGATTGCCTATAGTTTCAGCATATTGCTTTATACGAACTCTTCTTGGGCTTCTTAGGGCAATACATACTTTGTCGTAACTCTTTTGCTGGCGCACCCATTCACGTACAAATCGAGCCTCGCATTCAGTAAATTCCTTTGGTGCTTCCGGAAGCGCATTAACATCATCGTCAGGTGACTTTCCTTTACATAACACAATGTTGATGTGATTATTTCCTTTGGGAAGACTGAATTTTCTTTCTATAACATCCTTAAATTCTTCACCACCTAAAACTTCTTGGGCATTGAGAAGGGGATGCCACTTTCCGGCACCTCTCGTCACTGTGTACAGTGAAATTTGCGGCATGGTATCCAAATAGGTTGGGATATTTTTTAATCGGCGTTCACCGTATATTTTTGCACCTTCTGCAATGCAATTATGCCCTTGGGATAAATAGATTTTATCCAGTCCTGCTTTTGTAGAATAGCTTTGTATATTAGTATGTTGAGCTAAGGGCTGTAAGATTTCTTGTAGCCATGATTGCATTGTTTTGTGTGTAATAAGTGGTCCACAGAGAATTATTCCCCGTAAATAATCTTTTGATAGCCTCACATCATTTGTTAAAAATTGGGCTATATTATTAGTAAGTTGTTGGATAAAAGTTTCACTACTTTTATATTTTTTTAGCGAAAATGCTTTACCAATAACACTGTACAAAAAATCACCGGAACGAGCCGGAATGTGTTGCATTTTTTTACTCATGTCTTGTGGGTGCCAAAATTTCCAGCCTTTACCTGTACTCCAAGGGCGAGGTAGGACTTCATGGGAAAAAGCTTCATGAGCTATGCTTTGCCATACTTCCGGAAAAGATGTGAGCCCTTGCCAAAATGCTCCTAAATCTCTTGAGTCACAAAAAGATTCTAATATATTTGCTGCCCAATCAAGACCGGACAGTTCCGGAGCAGTTGTTGGGTGGTCTCGCAAAGGAAGAATGTATGTTTTGTCATTATGTTCATATCTGCGTAACTTTAATGTCGTAAACTCTATGGCATCTGCTCCGAAGTAAAAGACATGTATATGCTCATTTTCATGATTAATATTTTTTTCTAATAATTCATTTTCTACGTCTTTTAGCCAAGATAAAGCCGCTGCTACGGGACGCCACAAAAGATATGGTTCAGGCATACCAAGACTTTTACATTCTTGTAGAAGAACCTCTTGGCCTGCTTCGTCAAGAGAATTGGGGATGGCAATAACCGGTTGCGGTTGAACAATACTGAACATATCCTGCTCTTGTTCTTTTTGAAAAATATCCTGCTTTGCGTGTTCATATGAAGAAAAAATATCGTGCGCAAGAAGTTTTCCTACAGAATAATCCATACCTTTAGGGTTTTTCCATGTTGCAGAATATTCTCCTGCTTCAACCAAAGCACGCCAAAGGACACTCACAGGCGCGCGGCGTAAATTTTGGGTATCTTCTGTTATCTGCGCCTCTTGTGGCCATGAAAGCCCCGTGTGTACTCGTTCAACTATGGCGTCGTGCTTTGTAAGTACCTTTCCTAAAAAGCCATTGGGAATAAGAACATGCGAAAGAGCAAAGCTGGTATCTTCCAAGCAATTATTTTCCCATGCTGTCTTATCTCTAAGACCAAAATTTGAGATACCAATAACTTGTGTCATTGCAAAACCTCTTCAATACATATTTGCAATAAATAAGCTAAATCTTCTATTTGTTTTATCCAAAGTCTGGGGTCTGTAGGCAAAGTAATAACAGGAACGCCGGCAACGCTCTCAAGTTGGGCTGCTTTTAATGAGAGTGAGCTTGCCAAAACAAGACCGGAAAGTTTGGGAAAAGATGTATGATACTCGCTTAGTATGGCCTCATGGCTTTGCAAAGCTCTATGCGCTGAAGTGCTCATGTTTTCCCAATCCATGGAAAAATCTGAAGCCGCTGTATGTACGCCCCAAATAACAAGAATACGTTTTTCATTGCTGCCAATACGCTCTAAAAGAAGATATAAATGTGCGCCTGTACGCGAAAGCATACTTGTTGCTTTATGCGTATGTGCATCTTCGCAGTGAATTATTTCCAGCATCCACTGTGCTTTATGGCAATTTTTGCTTTCATACACAATAAAAGGACCGGGCTCACTGCCTGATACGGTGCGTGAACCAAGGCGCTGTTCATGAGAAATTTGCATAGATGCATGTAAAAGCGGTTGCATGTGTTCTACATAGTGCAAAGCTGTTCCCGTAAGAACCCGAACTATGTCAGCCCAAGTCCGTGATTGCCAGTCCCATGAACGGTCTTCTTCATCTTCTTGACGTAACAATCGGATATAATTTTTCCATACTTCTTTATAACGTGGGTCATTTTGCAGAACATAATTTGGCGTAACCCGTGAGCGTAAGGCACTGACTTGGATAATAGAAGCATCAAACAATAATTCACTGCATATTTTTTGAAAATGGCGTATACTTTTGGCGCGTGACGAATTCAAAAAAATATCCTTTACTTCCGTTGAAATGTACTTTTGAGCTGTATTTTTACAACGATAGATAAAGTCTTTTAAGACACGATTTTCTAAAGTGTCAAAAGATTCTTTCCGTGCAATGCCCATAAGTTTTTGCCTGTGCGCCGCTGCCTTTTGAGCAGTATTTTCTCCCGGTTGACGTATATACCAACGCAAACATGCCGTATCTGTTTCTGTAATGCGTTCTATGGGAAGTAGACTTCTTTGCCTAAAAAGTACTTTTCGTGCAGCTTGAACTGTTGCAGTTAAACGTTTACGCATTTTCTCTGCAATGTGAACAATAAGTGCCATGCGTGGTTCGCTCATATCGCCTGAAACTTCTTGAAGATATTCCAGGAAAGTTTGCCACGGTAAGCTGTTTTGCTTATCTTCTTTCTGGCACTTATCAATACAATCATCAAAAAACTGGCTCCATGAAGTTACGGTTTGTGCTAAATGAGACATGGTGTCATTCTCTAAAGGCGAAAGTGCGTGCATTGTGTTAACATCAAAGTATTTTATTTGATTATGGGAGGAAAACATAACTTGTGACATGGTAGAACAGGCCTGTTGTTTTACTTTGGATGTAATCACACCATGCGGCATTTCATACAGCTGATAATTTCCTCTAAGTGTAGGGAAAGTCACACCAAAAGTAATAAATTGCTCACCCCGTTTAGGCAAGGTTAAACGCACATTTTCCGCAACGACGAGCACGGGGCTACCATAATAAGGGAAATCAAGCCTATCCTCTGAAAGATTGAAAATTTCATCCTTATTGTTCCCTGTGGACCATGGCCACAAGCGGACTTGCACATCTACTTGTGTATTCATTTTAATCCTCTATGGGACGGGTTACACCACGCCAATGGAAAAGCCCAGTTTCTTGACTTTCTTGTTGTGCATTTTCAAAAACCTTTTTCAAAAGATCATCGTCTAACTGACTTATGGTATTAGAAATTTTTTTGAGCGCTGACATACAAGCCGGTTCGCTCATATCTAAGCCACGCAATTTAGGAAGAATTTTTTGTTCCACTTGGTCTGCAAAAGCTAATTTGTAACGATTTTCTTCTTCCACACGAGGATAATTGGCAATATATGAAGACATAGCCTGTTGAACACGAAAACCAAAGGGACGCCCGATACCGTCTAAAGCGCCATTAAGCTCTTGAATCCACGTATTAATCTTTTGCTCTTCGCTAAGCTTTTCAGAAGTATTTATCCACGATTCCCAAGTCTTAAGCGATAAATAGTTGTTTTGCGTATTATGTGTTACAGTCTGTACTTGTTCAATTTTATCTGAAGGTTTACCAAAGCGTAACACATTGGAACGGTCTAAAACCTTGTCTGAAAGCGTTTGCGTGGTTTCATCTTCATTCATAGTACCCACAAAGAGAATATTTTGCGGTACCCAAATATTGAAGCGTTTGCTTGGTCCGGCATCTAATTCCAATTCTGCTTGCCGTCTTTTAGCTGTATCACTGGGATTGTTAATCATGCGGCGCAGTTCTAGCTTAGAAAGGAACTCACTGAAATAATATTCCGTGCGTGCAAGGTTCATTTCATCAAGCAAAACAAGCAGCATACGTTCGTGCGCCCATGCACTGTCTTTACACTTGTCCTTATAATTATAAGGATCCATACGTACTAAAGAACGAGAAAGGTCAGAAGCTTTATATTCTTTTTCAAGATAGTTATAAAAACCAAACATATCTTGCGGTGAATCCCAGCGTGGTTGTACTGCCATAACAAGGCGATGCATTCCCATAAACTCTGCATAGCGTATGGGTAATAAAGTTTTTCCGGTACCGGATACACCGGCTAAGACCGTAAGCGGATTTATGGAATGGCATTTAAGCGATGTGTGAAAAGCGTCAATAACTCTACCAGAAAAATAATAGCCTGCTTGGCGCAAATTTTCCTTAAAGTTATGCAAGGTTTCAGCTTCTTGTTCAGACTTGCGAGCGCCTATATATTCGCCTTTATCAAGGCAAGAGGGAGGAACTTCAAAAAGATCTTTATAGGCATCTTGAACGGTTCCGCCAGTACCAACAGCTTCCCCCTTGAGTTTTTCAATTTCTCGCTTGAGGCTTTCCTCTTGAGCTTTGAGGCTGGTGATACTGTGCTCAAGCGTTAATAGCATTTCTTGTTTTATTAATTTTTCTTGAACAAGTTCTGCAATAGTATCTTTTACTTTTTCAAATTTTTCTTTGAGTGGCTGAATTTTTTCAGCTTTATCTTCAAGTTCCTTGATTTCTGAAACAAGATTAATTTTTTCTGTATGAAGAGTATTCACTTCTGAGCGCAGTTTAGCGAGAAGCTCTCTTTCAAGAGATGCTTCTTGGCGTAATTTTGCAAGTTCAGTATCTATCAAGATTCGTTCATTTTTTAAACGTTCGATTTCTTGCCCAAGATTTTGGAGTTCTCCCTTTTGCAATTTTAGATCTGAAATTTCCTTATTCAAGAAATCAAATTGTAGCTGTTTTTCTTTAAGTTGCAGTTCTATCTGGGCTACTTTTTCTAGTAATCCACTGGTCATGTCGTTAAGTTCTTGTCGTTTTGCGGCAAGGTCTTGTTCTATCTGTACCAATGAAGCACGCACAATTTGCTGCTCTTCCCTTTCTTTGGCAAGTTCGGTAAGCTCATTTTTTTGTTCTTCTATCCATGTGCGTAAAGCGTCCACATCTGCTTGGAGAAGTTCGCGCTGAGATGCCAGCGCCGCAAAGTTTGCGCCGTCTACCCCTAAATCAACCATACGCCGGCGTTGATAAAGATGATATCCAAATACCGCCAAAACAATAACAATAAGCAGGGCCGATGCAATAAGCCACAGGCCCACAGGCAAGATAGAGGTGATGTTGTCAATATTCATAACTTTTCCTTATTTAGGGCTGTGTTTGTGTATCTTGAACCGGTTGTTTTTGTAATGCCTCAACAAGCTGTGTTATCTTGCTGAGCTCCGCCTGTAGTGTGGCAAGCATATTTTGTGTCTCACTTGCAGAGGTATTCAACATTTGTCTATTATTTTCATAATTTTCTATGATAGTTTCAATTCCTTGCATATTTTCTGTGAAGTTTACCATATTTGATTGTAGTGACGTAATATGCGCTTGAATATCGCCTGTTGATTTTTTCAAAGCAGTTTCTTCTTGTGCTATGGATTGTATTTGTAGCTTTAAATCATTTACATTCTTTTCTAATGCTGTTTTTTCTTGCAAAAACGCTGTATTTATCCCTTTCAGTGAGTCAAGAAGCGTCGTGATGGGGGTGTTTAATGCATTATAATTATTCAATGACGCTTGGACACTTTCTTTCCATTGATTAAGATTTGTAGAAAATTGTGTCATAATTGAAGCATAGTTAGTTGCAACATCAGAAAATTTTTGAACTTCGCTAGCGTGTTTTGCATTATTGCCGCCTATTGTTGTAAGATGCTGTTCAAATTTTGTATTGTTACTTTGAATACTATTTACAGAAGTGCCCAGTGCATTAACATGAGTTTTCACAGTATTTGCGCTGGTATCAAGTTCGTTTGTAACATTCTGTAATGTTTTCGTCGAGGATTCATATAAAGCTGAAGAGCTTTGTACACTGCTCAGTGTAGATTGAATTTCCTTTGTCATGTTGCTCGTTGAATTTCTAAATTCTTCTAAAATTTGTTTATCTTGCTGTAACTTATCTAAAAAAGAACGAGCTGTAGCATAAGCTCTTTCTAGACCTTGCTTTTCAGCTTTTAGTTTTTGTACATCGGCTTCAAGTGACGCTTTTTGTGTTGTCATGGTTTGCAATAGCCTGCTAAAGCTTTCTTTTTCTTGTGTGAGGGAAGCAAGACTTTTTTGTAATACTTGCACTTCTTGCTGTAAGTTGCGCAATGTAACTTGCTCTTCTTCAACGATGCTACTGATTTTTCTTAAATTTTCAGTATATTTTGCATGTTCTTCCGTCAAAAAAGTAGATTTTTCCTCTAAAGCACTATTTCTTCCTGTAAGTTTTACCTGCGTTTCTTGAAGTGTTTGTACTTCATTTTGTAAAGAAGATTTTGTATTTTCAAGTATTTTCAGAGCTTGCTGAATTTCTGTGTGTTTTTTCTCTAGCAATGGAATTTGTGCACGATATTCGTTGAAAGACAGCACATCTCTTTCAAAAAAGAATATTTTCACGCCTACTATCAGCAATAAAAGAATGACAATAAATAAGCCTCCCCCCATGAAAAATAAGGAAAAAAAGGCTTTATCAGAATGTTGCATAGTGCCTCCATTTTTCTTCAATACTATCTACACAGGCGTCAAGATTTTCTCGCAATTGATACACCCAAAAGCGCATAACATGCCACCCCATGCCTTGCAACTGAATATCACGCCAAATATCATCGGTTTTGCGGTATCCACTGGCATCACGGTGACAGTCACCGTCAACCTCAATATCAAAATATATTTTTCGTGGCACATCAACGAGTGCCATATCAAGGCGGCGGCTTCCTGCTTGAAATTGTGCTCTTGGCTCAAAACCTCTGGCGACCAAGGCATCAAAGAGGATTTCTTCCCATGGTGATTCATGCGGATGCCACGCGCTTTCTTGTATATTTTGCCGTTTTTTGTGGAGTTGTGGCATGGCTAAAGCTTTAATATGAGGAATATCGCATTGCATAGCCCATGAACGGTTTCCCACCACATGCAAAACTGCTTTGGCACGGCTTACAGCCACATTGAAAATATTTCCCGTTTCTTTCAAAAAAGTGTATGAACCTCTGGGCATATGAGCATTGGCGCAAAGGCTGAAATACATGACATCACGTTCATCACCTTGGAATCCATGCGCTGTATCAATATGACAGGTTGCTGCCATGAGGGCATGATAAAATTCTGTATCGGCTGTAAAAAGGGCATCATAAAGCCTTTGAGACTGCTGTCTGAATGGCGTTACAATACCAATATTCCCTTTAAATGAGTTTTCCAGAAGCAATATTCGCAATAAGCGGACAATTTCCTCAATTTCTTCCTGACAGTAGCAGCCACTTTGTCCGGCGCTTTTCACATCACCATTCACCTCAGACCAATGTATACCTGCTGTCGTGCCAGTGGGAACTCGAAGTTTGGCTAAATCAGTACCAATTCTTAATCTGTTTCCATAAAAAAGACCATTAGAATAACCGGCAATATCAACAGCACTTCTATAGGTTTCTGCCAAAAGAATGGGCGAAGTTGTATTGGAGCCGGCAACGAGGTCATATAAAGAATTGCCCACATAAGAAAAGCGCATATCTCGTACAGTAATACCCAAATCTCTCCATAACAAAGTATTGCGTGATGGGGATAATGTAGTGATATGCGTAAGCTGCCAAGGATCACCAACAATTCCTGCTCTCTTAGCTCGAAACAAAAGAGGAATGGCAGAAGGAATATCTGACTGACTGGCTTCATCAATAACAACTAGGTCAAAGATGCTTGGCATACAGGGTATTCTTGATCCCACAGAAAGACTTGTAATTGCCCAACATGGAAAAGCCTCAAGCACCGTAGGTATATGCTTTTCCAGAAGGTCATACGCTTCCCTTTCTATGGAACGAGTCTCCAACCCCGTTTCAAGAGCAACTAATGCGTGGCGCAAAGAGTCAATTTCTTCTCTATCGCTTCCAACGGGAAGTCCTAACCTACTGTCAACATCTAAAGTGATTGCAACAGGCGTAAGTTCTAACAGTTTTTGTGTAATTGCGTGTATAGCTGTGACTAAATTTTCCAAAGGTGGAAACTTTTTTAAAGCGATTTCCAGAGGTAAAATTTTTTGTTGTAATAGGCTTATTTGATAGATTTTTTCAAGTACATCCCTGTGGCGTGACCAGCAAAGACATGCTTGTCGGAAAAAACTTTTAGGCTCGTCTGAGAAAATAGAATGTTTTGTAGTGAAAGAGCGTAAACGCCTAAAATCAAATAATGCAAGCCAACAGTAGATAGAAAGCATAATGTTTTGCTCGCCAGAGTTTACACGCTGAATGAGGGGGTTAATTTTTTCCCAAGACTTACGAGGAAATTTTTTGAGATCTTGCTTGGTTATGGTGGGGATAACCTTTGTTACTTCTTGCAATAAATCTGAACAAGAGCTTTCATATAAACTTAATTTTTCAGAGATATTTCCTATTTGCTGTGCGATTTCAGCATAATCGCCACGTTTTCGCAAAAGTTCTCGCACAATTTTTAAGATGGTATCAAGTTTATCCTTCTGCGTCGGGTCATAAGTAGCAGCAAGCATATCACGAAGCGCATTCTTAAAAGAATATTTGAGGTTAGGATCATCCTTAGAATTGCCTCGCACAATTAAAGGTCGTTCATTCTTATCGCAAATTCGTGAGACAACCGCATCCAGTGCTTTGTGGTTGCGACTGGCAAATAGGACACTTTGTTTTGTGAGACGGCATCCTGCTATGCCGGCAGCTACAACTTGACTTTTGCCTGTACCGGGAGGACCTGTAATAAGCGTTATCTTATTTTTGAGGAGGGAAGCTGATGCGTGGCGTTGTTCTGCATTCAGAGCGATAACTTCCGGAACAATTCCCTCATGTGTTAATAGCGTATTCGTAAGTATTACAGCGTCATCTTGCCTGAATATTGGCGCAAGTGCCGTTCTATCCAGAAAAAAATCTGGCATGTTTTCTATGTGTTTTAATTCCTTACACAACCGTGCTGTATACCTTATTCGCTTTGCAAGCATTAAAACCGCACGATTATAAATGCCAGTCTTAAATGGTTCAACCAGAGGCTTTTTAGGTATGGCATTACTTTGAAGTTTTTCACAATGCAATCTTGGTAGAAAAGTATGTAAAATAGACAATAAAGCGTCCATGCTGATGACTTCTTGCGAAAAAGCTTGCTCTGTATCTGCAAGAGTCTGCACCATGCCGCAAGCAGAAAGAAAAGCCTTTTGTTCATCCTTGTTTTTAAAAGTATCGTTGAACCATCGATAATTAATTTCCGCTATAGGATTTTCAATGTACAAATGAAGCGTGTTGCCTGACAATGTGTATTCAACGGGAAAATGAAAAATGGGTTGAATAACAGATATGGGAGGCTCATTTTCCTTAGCGACATGTAGAGCAAATATGGGAAATCCAAGAACCAAAGCATCTTCACTTTGCGGCGGCGGCAAGCTGGCAATGAAAGGCGCAATTTCTGCATTGAGTGTAATACTATGTCTCCACGGTCTATGTGGATGCGGTAAAAGACTTCCGAAACTTTCTAAAAATAAAAATCTTTGGTTGAGTTGGTTTTGATAGGCTGAAGCATCCGCACCTTCTTCGGCACGCAAACAACGCCTGTAATATTGCAGGAGTTTTCTAAAAATCGCCCAAGGACTTCCGTCTTTAGACTTTACTGGCGAAGAAGAAATGAGTATGAAAGGCGATAATTCTGGAGATTTGAGGATTTCCTGCGTATCTGGTGACAGGTTAGGGAGAGAAACAATGGAATGTGTATTTGCTAAGGACGCAAAAGCTGACTGTATAGCGAGCCACTTGCCTGCTGAAAATGTTACTTCTTGCTTCTCATGGAGCTCGTTTAATGCTTCAAGTACTTCAAGGAGGGAAATCTTTATTCCTTGCTTTCGGCATAGAGAGAGAACCGCTTGAGAGCTGATAGGTCGTTTAGAGGAAGAAAGTACATCTTGCACAACTTTCGTGCTTGTTTGTGCAACGGACATATGCATTTCTCCAGTTTATACAATATCTTAATCATCTAAATCTGTAATCGTTTATGAAGACACCATATTTACCTAAAATTTTGAAAATTACTTTGTTTATATTGATTGTAATATTTGAAAATAAATTGTCAAGCTAAAATAGCCTGTACATCACAAAAATTTTCTACATATTGAAAAATTTGAGGAAAATTGCTACATCTGAGAATGAAATCTGGCTTGAGTCACATCGCTTACCTTTGCAGGAACAGATGCTGCCGTGCAAAAGGAATTCTCACCGTTACCACCACAATAATCTCGTAAAAATACACCCAATAAAAACCATAACACATCGCCAAGACAATTCATATTTACCTAATTTTTATTGGAAAAAAATATTTACAAAATTGCTACTTCCCCTGCATTAACTTCGCTGTCACCGTCATCAAATCAAGCAAAGCCTCTTGCCCTTCAGTGGGCAGGGGCTTCAGTATATCTGAAATTTGTTTAGCAAATTCATCGGGCATGTCTGTTTCTCTTATGAACAGAAAAGCAACCGAACATTGTAAATTGTCAGCAATATCCTGCAATCGACTCATTTTTGGTGCAATACGTCCTTTTTCCATGCGTACCATGGCATCCACGGTGATTCCAAGGCGTGCGGCAAGGTCTTTCTGGCTTATGCCAAGCCTCTTGCGCTGTGCGGTTATATTTTCACCCACAATTGTTGTGATGTTCTTTTCTGATCTTTCTGACATGGCGCACTCACTTTTTTGCCACTAGTTTACGTGAGTATGTGCCCTGTCACAATAGGACTAACAATCTTGATATTGACCTAATAATACAAGTTTCGTATAGTTCCATATGCTCAACTGTAACTGTCATCTCTTGCAGCTTTACGCAGAAAAAAATTAAAAATATTTCTCAACATTCCGTGTTTTGGAATGTCATTGATGTAGTGTACTTTTCTTGGAAAGATTTGTTCAGGCTGGTTGAAGAAATTGTTGGCATAGCAACAAAATCATACCATCCAACAAGTGTATTGAATAAACAGAATAGCTATAAAATTTATTATGTATTATACTTGACAGTCTGACATAAATAATTTATTGGAACGTAGTTTTTGTATAGGAAACACTGATTAAATCCCCAAAAGAATGTATTTTTATACACAAATTGCTTGCAATTTCATAATAATTCATGTATAAATATTTGAAATTAAGGGGGAAACATGAGTAGACTAACTTTTGCTGATTTTGAATACGGATTACGCAGGCGTACGACCAAGCGGGATATTTTTTTACGTACCATGGATGATGTTATTCCTTGGGAAGAGTGGATTGAATTCATTAAGCCTTTCTATTTTAAGGGAGAACGAGGTCGCCCGCCTAAGGGGATTGAGGTTATGTTGCGTATGTATTTGCTGCAATGCTGGTTCAATCTTTCCGATGAAGGCGTGGAAGAGGCAATTTATGACAGTCACGCCATGCGTGCATTTATGAAAATCAATTTTGTGGAAGAATCAGTTCCTGACGCTACAACATTATTAAAATTCAGACACATACTGAAAAAAAACAATTTGGGAAAAGTACTTTTTGAAGCTATCCGCACGAATTTTGAGCGTCATGGTTACATAATGCAGGGCGGTTCGGTGGTGGATGCGACAATCATCGCAGCTCCAAGTTCCACAAAAAACAAGGAAAAAGCTCGCGACCCTGAAATGCATTCAACAAAAAAAGGTAATCAATATTATTTTGGCATGAAGTGCCATGTCGGCGTGGATGCCGGGAGCGGCTATGTGCATACCGTCGAAACCACGGCTGCCAATGCGCATGACATCACCGTCACTTCAAAGCTCATTCGTCCAGAAGATGCTGTTGTTTATGGAGATTCCGGATATATTGGCATTCAGAAACGAGAAGAAATTATCAGTGACCCACATTTGTCGGAAATAGATTATCGCATCAACAGACGTTACAAAAGTGTTCAAAAAATGCCTGATGGCTGGATAGATTGGGAAAAAAACATCGAAAAAAGTAAATCTTCAGTGCGCAGCAAGGTCGAACATCCGTTTTTGATTGTGAAGCGAACTTTTGGCTTTGCCAAAACTGTTTATAAAGGCTTAAAGAAAAATACTCACAGGCTATATGTGCTTTTTACGAGCGCAAACTTGCTCATGCGGGCTCGTACTGACAGGTCGCTGCGGCCTGTCAGGGGATAATTGCGTCCTTTTTAGGAAAGCGAGGGTAAACACTATGAAATTTGCGCTGATTTTGAAGTTTTAAGACTGTTTTTAATGATTTTTGAGTAAAATATCAAAAAATTAATTTTTAAAAATTTGCATTTATCACGGCGGGGATGGAGTATGCCATATTAATAAGCGTTTCCTATACTTTTGCCCAAAAATTATCTCATGGCAAAAAATGCAAAAACACAAATAGTTACAGTTAACAACTTTGGAATTTATCATGCCTATTAAAAAAGATGTCGATGCCAGTGCCGGTGAAAAATTACTTCGCTTATTCCGAAAGCTCATGCTGGACGGGCGCAAGCATTTTCAACTTGACCTAGCCGAAGAGTTAAATTGCTCGCCGCAGACCATCATCCGGCTCATGAGTGAAATTGAAAGTGTGGTGGGTATCAGCCTTGAATCCGGTATTGACCAGCGCAAGAAATGGTATCAGATTAAAAGCATTTCCCGTTCACGCTTAGGGCTTGATTTTGAAGAATTACGCTATCTTGCCATTTGTCGAGACCTTGCAGAACCTATCCTTCCGACTGAGGTGCTACAGCGCATTGACGATACGCTCTTCAATCTTTCGGTGCTTATGGCTGACCACGATTATGCCGAGCGGGAAAAGGTGCAAGGCAAGCAATATACATTTTGCAGCAAAGGGAAAATTGATTACACGCCGCATTTTGCTAATATTGAAAAACTAACGCAAGCCATTGAAGATAAAAGAATTTGCCTGCTCAAATATAAAGCTTGCGGCAAAGATACAGTCAAAGAACACCGCTTTGCTCCCAATAAAATTGTGGCAATGAATAACGCCCTTTATGTGCTTGGTGCTACACTTACAGAAGATTTCTTGCACGAAAAACACTTCTTGAATTTTGCCATCCACCGCATTGCCGATGTCATTTTGCTGGAACGCTCTTTTACACTGCAATTCCCAGAGATTGATACACAAAGCTTCGGACTTCCTTGGCATGAACCAAGGGCATTTTCCATCCGCTTTGTAGCCGGCAAAGCCGCCGACTACGTGCGAGAAAGAGTTTGGGCAAGCGAACAAAGGATAGAAGAATTAGACGACGGCGGATTGATTTTACACATCACCACCCGCAGCGAACCTGAATTGATGGCGTGGGTGCGAAGTTTTGGGGATGGGATAAGCATTATCAGTATATAAATAACCTCTTTTTATTTTGCAATATTATAACACGGAGATAATATGAATAGTTCTTATGTTTTACAAGTAGGCGAAAATTTTGTTCCAGAATATGAAGAAAAAATTATGCCTTCACTTTTTAAGGAGTATGAAAGAGTGCTTATTGAAAGCATTGTTACTTCTTTTGGTTTAGATTTTATAGTGAAAGACCGTCATGGCGGAGATGTCGATACTATTCATAATGTACGCCAAATAGATAAAGACCCATTAATGGCATATAAAAATAGTGACAATCAATCAGCATATGATAATCGTAGTGAGTATAATCATGGACATGCCTACCGCTCTGATTCTACATATATTAATAGAGGTAGAGCCGATAAGGCACAACAGCAAAACAGCACATTGCATGACGCATATCGTGGTGAGAATATAGCGCAAAATGAAAATCGTCAGCTAGACCATATCATTTCTGCCTCTGAAGTTCATAATGACAGAGGTCGCTCCTTAGCTAATTTAAATGGAGTAGACCTTGCAAATGCAGAAGAAAACCTTCAATCAACACATGGATATATAAATAATATCAAAAGTAACTATACAACAGAAGATTTTATTAAAAATGTTTTGCCTCATAAAGAAAAAATTCTCAAAGAAAGAATTAGTCAAGGTAAAGAAAAATTAGCTACTATGCCTTCTTCCACGCCTGAAGAAAGACATAAAAAAGAACTACTTGAGCATGAAATTCAGAAAAATGAAAATAATCTGACAACACTGAAGAGTATAGACAGACAAGGAATGGCTAAAGCAGATAAAAAAGCTCGTAAAGCATATGAGCAAAAAATAGCTCGTGCCTATTACAGCAGTCCCCAATTTATGAAAGATACAGCCATAGCAGCAGGTAAGGTTGGCGTAGCCATGGGGGTAAGGCAGACTTTGGGCTTTGTGTTCACTGAAATATGGTTTGCTGTGAAAGAGGAATTTGCAAAGTCAACTGGAGAATTTAGTTTCGAAGGCTTTCTCACCTCTATGGGGGAAGGCATAAAGCGTGGATACGAAAATGCAAAGAAAAAATACAAGGAGCTATTTGCTAAGTTTTTAAGTGGTTCTATGGCAGGTGCTTTGTCTAGTCTCACAACTACACTATGTAATATGTTTTTTACTACGGCAAAGAATGCTGTAAGAATACTACGCCAAGCTTGGGGTTCCATAGTTGAAGCATTAAAAGTGCTTTTTATCAATCCAGAAAATTATGAATTTGGTGAAAGAATGCGCGCTGTGGCAAAAATTCTTGCTACAGGTGCAAGTATAGTTGTTGGTACATTTATTAGTGAAGCCGTAGCTAAACTAGCCATTGCAAACATACCAGTTGTGGGAGAAATTATTCCTGCTTTTATTGGCTCTTTTGCTACAGGCATAATGACCTGCACCTTGCTTCACTTTCTTGATAAGAATCAAAAAGTAAACGACCTTGTAAACTGGTTAAATAAGTTTCAAACCATTGATGGCGAAGTACGCTACTATCAACAGCAAGCAAAGTTTTTTGAAGAATATGCAGCGCAATTGCTGAAAATTGATTTAAAACAATTTCAAAAAGAAGTTAAAATGTATGGCGATGCTATCCATATGCTCGATTCTGTCAGTTCAGAAAAAGACATGAATACATCATTACTGCATATTTATGACACTATTGGTGTTAAGATTCCGTGGGAAGGGAGCTTTGACAACTTTATGACAAATAAAAAAGCAACATTGGTTTTTAGTTAATAGGTATTAGGTACTAGTATTGTTATTTTTTTGCAATACTACAGTTTTTATTTGAACAAAATAATTTATTCACTATAAGTGAATACAATCGTATTCTAAGGAGTTTATTATGCCGTGGCCATTTGTAGCTATTCCAGTATTAGTTAAAGGTGCAGCAATTGTAGCAGGGGTTGTGGGTGCTGGTGCCGCCATTAAAGGTGCAGTAGATATGAAAGACGCTAATGACACATTAAAAAGCGCACGAAGACAGCATGAAAGTAATATTGCAAAGTTTGAAACAGAAAGCCAAAAGACAACTACAATAATGGACGCATTGGGCACAAAAGAATTGAATATTCTTGCCAGTTTTGAGAATTTTTCAATGCTTATTGAACAAATTCATAATCGCCCAGAATTTATAAATTACAACAAAGGCAATGTGACACTGCCTCCCTATAATGCGGAAAGTTTAAGAGATGTTTCTGTAGGAGCCGGTGTTCTTATTGGTGGGCTTGGCGGTGCAGCTCTTGGCACTGCTAGTGGTTTTGCTGCTGCTGGAGCAACAACCGCTGCAGTCATGGCATTGGGCACAGCATCTACAGGAACTGCCATTGCTACCCTAAGTGGAGTTGCTGCCACTAACGCCACTCTTGCCGCCTTGGGAGGTGGTGCCATTGCTGCAGGAGGCGGCGGTATTGTTGCAGGTACAGCAGTTCTCGGTGCGGCTACCTTAGGTGTGGGGCTTTTGATTGGTGGTATTGTTTTCAGTGTAACAGGCTCTAAAATATCAGAAAAAGCTGATGAAGCCTACTGGCAAATGAAAAAAGCCGAAGGCGAAATTACAAAAATTTGTGATTATCTGCGTTCACTAGCAGACACAGCTACTATATTTGATAGGAGTCTTTCTAAAGTGCAAGATATTTATAATGACCATCATGCGGCATTAGACACACTTATTCAGCAGGATAAAAAAACGGATTGGGAAGAGTACAGCCAGAATGAAAAAATGCTGGTTGAAAATACCGCTTTGCTTGTGGGGCTTCTTTATAAAATGTGCAAAGTTGAACTTGTATTAAAAGGAGAAGATGATATAAACATAGTCAATACTAATGCTGTAAATACTGCTATTTATGAAGCTGACACTGTTTTAACTGATGCCAATCTCTAATCTATAGTATAAATATAGAATACAAATCAGCCTTATAGTGTGGAGAAAATTAAATTTTACAACAGCTTCACACTATAAGTTTTATAACAATTAAAGGTGTTCTTAAAAATGTGTACTGCATTTGCATGTAATAAATGTGGCACATGTTGTCGCCATTTAAGGTTATTTGGGAAATCCTATACATGGCTTTTAGATGGTGACACTGACATGTGTCGTTATTTTGATCCAGACAGTAATTTGTGTACTATTTATCCTATTCGCCCTTTAATATGTAATATAGAAATTGGCTATCATGTATATTTTCCTCACATTAGTTATGAAGATTTTATTACAATGAATAAAGATGCTTGTATTCAATTAAAAAAGAAATTTTTATAGCCATATATTATTATGAGTAACTTAAATTTTCCACATGATTTTAACTATATAAAAAACCTTGTTACATCAACGGAACTTTTCAGCGTTCAGCGTAAAGACCATGTGTTTTCCTTGGGTATTGGTTTATCAAGTCGATGTAATTTCCGTTGTCCCATGTGCTATTATCATACGGACTTAGGGAACATGTCCAAGGCTGTGGATATGCCACTTAAATTGCTGTCATCAATCATTGAACATATGCCCATTCTGGCTAATGTCATTATAGGCTTAGAGGGCGAGCCTTTTTGTTATCCACATATATTTCAAGCTTTGGATATCATAGCCACTAAAGCCGATACAATAAGCCTTGTTTCCAATGCTAGCCTACTTACAAAATCGGTTTGTGATTCTTTAAAACCATATCCTATTTCTTTATTTGCCTTGAGCATAGACGCAGATAATGATGTTCTTTATGAAAAATTTCGACTAGGTGGAAAATTAGATATCTTTAAGAAACATGGTGCATATCTTGCACAATGCTTGGGTGATGTAGTACGCCTACACACTGTTATTTTTACAGAAAATATTGAAGGTGTCGCTATGATGCCAAAATTTGCTACAGAAATGGGTATCAAATCAATAAGTTTTCAACAATTTCGCCCTCATAAAGCTGCTGTGCAACGTGGCATTAGCGCACCATCGTCACCCAATCTTATGTCTTGCCTTGAGAAAATAATAAACAATGCCTTGAAATTTGGAGTTACAATTTATTTTGACGGTTTTTTTGGTGAAAATTCGATTATGCAGCAACTTTTCGCCATTGCGGAAAAGAATCCCTTGATTAAAGTTCAGCAATATACAGAAAACCAATGTCCATACCTCACTAATTTTACATCTATTCTTTCTGATGGCAGACTTTTCCCCTGTTGTGGAGATTTCCGCCCTGCAACAATTTCTGAATATTCTTTTGATGGAATTTTCAATCACAGTTATCTACAAAAACTGCGCTTAATGTATAAAAAAAAGATTAGACCTGCCCCTTGTTATATTTGCAGGCACTTAACAAAATAAAGCTGCTTCCTAAAAAATCAAAAATTATTTCCGTTGTATGAAATAAGCCAAATCCAACAGTATTATTATGTATAGTGGCGACAGCGAATATGGCTGTATTAAAATATACTACTGTCACTCAGTAATTTTCCCATACATATTACCTTTTTGTACAAACACAGACAACCAAAGCTCTGCCTGTTTTCAGGTGGGGCTTTTCTTTCGTTAAAAACAAAAAGGAGGAGATATGCAACAATATCAGTCAGAAAATGTCAATGAATTGGCTAAGGCTTTGCTCTGTGTGCAGCGCAATTTACAGCCAGCCATTAAGGATTCCACCAATTCCTTTGTGAAGAATCGTTATGCGTCCTTGAACTCCGTTATGGAGGTCTGCAAGGAACCTTTACTTGCGCATGGCATCTGGCTTTGTCAGTATCCTGTGCAAGTAGAAAATGAAACAAGTACGGGTAGTTGTCTGGGGCTTATGACCAAGCTAACGCACGCTGAATCAGGTCAATGGCAATCGTCCCTAGCCGTCATTCCCTTGCCTAAAGCTGATCCGCAAGGCATGGGTTCGGCTATCACCTATGCAAGGCGCTATGCGCTTTCGGCTATGCTTGGCATTGTCACCGAAGATGATGACGCGGAAAGTGCAAAATTGTCCTCAAAAAGAGCCTCATCAGCGAAACAGCTCAAGAACACACCTATAGCGCAAGATAGCCCTCAAGGCTATGCCCAAGTCGGAAATCGTAAAACACCCACCTCAAATCAAGCGCCACAACACAATGCTTTTGCGCACCTCCCAAGAATTGACGGTGTAACCTATCAAGAGGGCGCAACAAAAGATGGGCGCATTTACATTGTCGCGACCGGCAACACTCAAGCCAAGAAAGAGCTTCTTAAAGGTGCTGGTTTTCAATGGAACCCACAAAACAAGGCGTGGTGGCGTTACGCTGATATTGCGTAAATCGTAGACACAAACCCAACACAAAAGGTCGTCCTCCCCAATCAATGGGGCGGGGCGGCCTTTTCATTTATGGAGAAAATCATGACACAAGAACACATTACAGAAAAAGCCCAAAATCTACTGGCTTGCATTCAGTACGGTTTGCAGTTGCACGACGCACAGAGCACAGCCGCACGACCACAAGATAACGCAAAGCTGCGACCGCTCACAATACATT
>CAYJHK010000007.1:0-27351 GCA_964369515.1 uncultured Desulfovibrionaceae bacterium | reverse complement strand
TGGCGCAAGCAAAAGTTCCCCCCACAAAAAATATCGCAAATTAGAATGCCGTGAGACATTACCATTGTTTAGGCATTTTTCTATGCGTATGAAAAAAGCGTAAAATAAGAATATCTTCCCCTTGCACTTTGTAGGGCATAATATATGGAATTTCCGTAAAAATAAGTTCTCGTGTGCCTTTTATACGCCCAACACGTCCTTTTTCGGGAAAATTTTCAAGACTATCCACACGAGATTTTACCAAGCTGGCAATGCGTTTGGCTACGTTTGGGTCTTCTTTGTGAATAAAGGTAAGTTCGTCGGCAAGGTTTTGTAGTGCTTTTTGTAGCCAAATAACCATGAGGAATACCTACAGCCAGCGTGCCCAAAATTCGTTCATTTCAGCTTCTGTGGCAAACTCGCCTCGTTCCGCTTCGGCAAGAGCGTCTTTAATCTCTTGAATTTGCCAGCTTTCCTTTGCCACGTATTCCCTCACCGCTTCAATAATGACAAAGCTTTTGCTCTTGCCTCTTTCAGTGGCTATGGCTTCTACTTCACCGGCTAAATCGTGCGGCATACGCATGGACATGGTGGTATTCATGACTTCCTCCTTGTGTAATACATGATGTAATACTGATTGGTGATTTTGTCAAATGCAATTTAATGTGGCTATTGTCTTTAGTCAGCAAAAGGAAACCTCGCAATGGCTTTATTTTATAACGAAAGTCATTGCGAGGTGCGAAGCAATCCATAAAAAATCAATTAAGCGGCACTTTCTTACTACGATGGCCAATTATGTGAGGTGAGTACATGTCCTTGTGCGGAGATGAGCATACATTCACGTTTTGGCAGGTTATTGATTAATGTAAGGGCATTGCTGCTTGGCATGGCAGACAGTGCGGTAGCCAGAGCGTCTGCTTCGAGGGCAGTTGGTGCTATCACGCTTACGGATGCACTGTATTGTGCGCTTTGCAGCAGTTTAGGGTCGATGAGGTGGTGATATTTTTTGCTTTTATCAAAAAACATCTCATAGTTTCCGGAAGTGGCGATGGCACTTTGCACGTCGACATTTCTGATGGTGACGCCTTTATGCTGTGGATTTTCGATGCCTACTCGCCAAGGGGAGTGGGTATTTTTTTGTCCACTGACACGAATATCACCGCCTGCATTGACCAAGTGTTTGTCTATGCCCAGTTCTGTTAATGTTTCCGAGGCTTTGTCGACAATATAGCCCTTGGCAATACCATCAAGGGTGATGCGCATATCGCTTTTCCCAAGGCGAACATGGTCGTGGCTGACGTGGATTTCTTGAGCGTTCACCAGCTCCTTAGCCGCCAGCAGTTCTTTTGCGTCCGGTGAGAAGTTGTCGTGAGCGGTTTTGGCTTTGCCGTAGACATTAAGGAGAGGGGCAACGCTTACGTCAAACGTACCCTTGCTTAGGTTGTGTATGCGTGCTGCATGTTGTAATACGTTGAGCAGGTGCTGAGGTGCTCGGAGGAGTTTTCCTTGAGCATTAAGTTCTGTGAGCGGCGAACTGTTATGCCTTGTAAGCTCGGCTTCCAGTTGGCTTATGCGTTCAAATGTTCGACCGAGAGCTTCTTCGGCCAATGCTTTACTGCTGTGTACGGCGTGAAGCGTAACGAATGTTCCCAGCATTAGCCGTGTTTGCGTATGTATTTCTTCACTATTGGCAAGGGCTGCCAGAGCAAGGCTTGGTTTACAAAGCAAAGCTGCGCCGGTGATTGCTGCGCCTGTCAGAAAGGCTCGTCGCCCGTTAGAAAATGATTTATGTTTCATAATAACAACCTTTTAAGCTTTAGTTACGAGTTTGCCTGATTATTGCTTTGTGCAGCAGGATTTTCTTTTGGCACCATGGGTTCGGCCTTTCCTTTAAAGGCAAGCTCTTCGAGGTGTTCTATGTGTAAACTTTGCGAAAGGGTAGGGCAGAACGGGCGTAAAATCTTGCGAGGGCAGTTGGCAATGCAGACTTCTTCGCATTCAGATCCATAGCTCAAGCATTTCTGTTGGTCGATTTCGATGCGACTGTCCACGGTTTTTATGGCCTTTGCCGGACAAATTTTCACGCATTTACCGCAGTTAATGCAGCCGACTTCGCAAATATCCATAACAGCACGCATTTTATCCTTGGTGGCGCAGGTAACGGCCACACGGGCTCGTGCCGGAATAAGGTCAAGTGACTGACGTGGGCAAGCCTTGATACACATGGCGCAACCGGTGCATTTATTGGGATTAATAGTCACGAGACCATTTTCCACCTTCATGGCGTCAAAGGGGCAAACTTGCACACAATCTCCAAAGCCAAGGCATGACCATGAGCAAAGGTCTGTGCCGTTCATGAGCATGGTGGCGGCAGCGCAAGAGGGCATACCGTGATATTCGTAGCGAGCGGCAACCTTTCCGGCCACTTTATCGCAGCGACGAAAGGACAGCATGGGATCTGCTGCGCTGACGGCTTTGCCTGTGAGTTCGCCTATGGTGATGGAGGTATCGGAAGAACCGGCAACGCACAAGGCCGCAGTGACATTGGGGTCGTTGACCACGGCAATGGCATAGCCTTCACAGCCGGCATAACCGCAGCCGCCGCAGTTTGCACCGGGAAGAGCATCCAACACCGCTTCCACACGAGGATCTTCTTCCACATAAAAGACACGCGATGCCACAGCAAGGACAATAGCTGCCACAAGTCCAAGGCCAAAAAGTGTCAGAATTGATGATATAACCATATATTCTCCTCATCTAAAAGGATAAAAACATATTAACAAATGGGCAAATGCCACCATTTAACCGGTCATGCCCTTAAAGGCCACAAAGGCAAGAGACATAAGTCCGGCCATAATCAAGGCGATGGGCGTACCCATCATGGCTTTTGGCACACGGCACGTTTCAAGCCTTTCACGTATGCCTGCCATAAGAATCAAGGCCAATAAGAAACCGGCACTGGCGGCTACGGCGTAGAGCATGGACGTTATGAAGTCATATTCCTCTCTTTGTACGAGGATGGCAACACCCATAACGGCACAGTTGGTGGTGATGAGAGGTAAGAAAATGCCCAAGGATGCATAGAGCGGCGGAATCATTTTCTTGAGGAACATCTCCACAAATTGCACTAAGGATGCAATGACAAGGATAAAGATAATGGTTTGTAAGTATCCCAAATCAAAGGGAAGTAAAACATATTTTTGCATGGCATATGTGCAGGCTGTGGCCATAATGGTTACGAAAATAACCGCACCGCCCATGCCTATGGCTACGCCTTGTTCCTTGGAGCAACCAAGATAGGGGCAGTTGCCAAGATATTGTGCCAATACAATATTATTTACAAAGATGGCAGAAATAAAAAGCTGAAAAATATCCATATATACTCCTATTTACTACCGCTGGAACACGCACCGCACGCAGCGCAGCCATGTGTCGGATTGGCAGGTTCGTCAAGCCCTTTACGGGTGGCTTGCCATTTGGAAAAAGCGTTCATGGCGCAGAGGATGAGCCCAAGGCATATGAATGCACCGGGGGCTTCCACCATAACCTGAAATGGCTTGAAACCTTCCCACATGATATTGTGCCCAAAAAGCGTTCCGGCACCCAGCAGTTCACGCAGACCCCCAAGGAAGGTTAGCGACATGGTAAAGCCAATGCCCATGCCAAGTCCGTCGGCTACGGAGAGGGCGACGGTATTTTTGGCGGCGAAAGCTTCGGCTCGTCCAAGGATGACACAGTTTACCACAATGAGTGGTACAAATATGCCAAGTTGTTGATAGAGCGGATAGGCATAGGCTTGCATTAACAGTTCCACCGATACCACTAAGGAAGCGGAAATGGCAATAAAACAGGCAATACGCACCTTTTTGGGGATGATATTGCGTACAAGCGAGATTATAAGGTTTGAAAGTACAAGCACAAAGATAACTGCCATGCCCATACCAAGACCATTGTTGGCAGATTTGGTCACCGCAAGGACGGGGCACAAACCAAGCACCAAGCGAAACGGAGGCAGTTCATTCCATAGCCCCTTGGTAAATTCTCTCATAAATTGACTCATATCTTCACCTTATTTCCACTTTTGCAGGATTTGTTCTTTTATTTCTGCATAGACTTTGGAGGCATTGTTCACGGCAAGGGTGGTACCGACCGATGATACCGTTGCGCCGGAAACGGCATCAATAACGCCGCCGTCTTTCTTTAATTGTACAGCCATGGCTTTCCCCATAAATTGATCCGTAAAGCGAGGTTGTAAAATGACATCGCCAATGCCCGGCGTTTCCTTCATGGTGGTTACGCCAACGCCAATCAAGGTATCGTTGGCAGGATTAATGCCCACCATAACGCTGATGTCGCCGCCAAAGCCTTTTCCCTTATCTTCAAGAGCTATGCCCATGAGTTTGCCGCCTTTTTTGGCCGGAAAAACGGTGACGGTACGTCCGTCTTTAAGGGTGAACCTTTCTCTGTCGGCTACGGGCGAATTGTCGGCAGCGTTGAAAATCCTCTTCAGAACCGGTTCCTGCACATAGGTGAGCACCTGCTCTTCAATGGGCAATGCCGTAATCTGTTTTAAGTAGGACAGCGCAAAGCCGGCAATACCGCAAATGCCCGACAATACCACTAACATTCTTACTATATCGCGCATTATTTGCCTCCAAAAGGTTTGGGACGTATGCCGTCCAGCAGAGGTGTAAGGAAATTGATCAGCAAGATAGCAAAGGGAACGCCGTCAATATGCACACCATATACTCGAATGATGACTACCAATATGCCGCCGAGGAGGCCGTAGAGCATCATGGGTATTTGGCGGTCAGGCGAAGAAGCCGGTTCTGTGGCGAAGAAAAATCCGCCAAGTAAGGTGGAACCGGTGAGCAAATGGAAGAGGGGAGTGGCATAGAGCGTGGCATCTATGGTGTGGAAAATGGCCGCTGTAGCAAGTACGCCGATGAAAAAGCTGGCGGCAATTTCCCAGCGAATGATACCACGCAAGGTTAAAAATGCGCCTCCAATGATGATGCCAAGGGATTGAGCCGCTCCGAGTCCGCCGATTTGGAAGCCAAGTAAAAGCTCTATGCTATTGGTTTTTGCGGCTATGCTTGCCCCAAAGTATTTTAATTGTACCAAGGGATCCACATAGGCTGTGGCCAACTGCATGGCATTGGCATCCATTTGAACGGGCCAAGACACATAGAGCAAAGCCCAGCCCACCAAGGCGCTGTTCACCGGATTAGCCCCAAGTCCGCCAAAGGCCATTTTGCCAAGGCTGATGGAAAGTGCTGCCCCTACAACCACCAGCCACCAAGGGGCAGCTGCCGGTAAAAGGAAGGAAAAGAGCAATGAGGTGATGACAGCTGAAAAATCGTCAACGGCTATGTCACGATGCATGATTTTTTGGCAGAGCACCTCTGTGACAATGCCTGTGAGCATGGCAAGAGCCATAACCCGTGCTGCCGGAAGTCCCCAATGCCAAACGGCCATAATTATGACGGGAGCAAGTGCCAGCAATGTCATATAATTCATGGAGCGTATGGTGCGTCCGCAATGCCAAAAAGGAGGAGAGCTTACAGAAAGTAACGTCGATTGTATTGTTTTTGCCATAATTTCCCCCTTATGCCGAAGCTTGATCGCCTTGTTCCGGCGCAGCTGTGATTTCTTCAAGTTTCTTTAAGGCTTCATCTTGCAAAAGCTTATGCTTGGCAAGGCGAATGTATTGCAGCACAGGACGACGTGCCACGCAAACATAGCTACATAAACCACAGTCAAGGCATGAGAAAATATGCTCTTTCTGGCATTTTTCATGCATGGCAAATTCCGCATAACGACTGAGGATTGAGGGTGAAATTCTAGCCGGACACACAAGCACACATGAACCGCAGTTGACACAAGGACTGTGTCCCACAATGGGAGGAATATCGGCTGATTCCACCACAAAAACGCCGTGTGTTCCCTTGGTTACACTGCGCTCAAGCGTATCGAGACTTTCTCCTCGCAAAGGGCTGCCACGCAAAACCGTATCGCCTTTTTGAATGGTGATTTTTGCATGTTCAAGGATTTCACCAATATATGACCCTTCTTTCACGATGAAGTTTTCCCAATTGGAGTATGTGCCAACGGTGATAACCGTTTCGGTGAGCGGAAGACCGGTATAACCGACTCGCCCAAGGCTCCAAAGGTTATGTAAGCCAACGCAGGCCACGCCTTGCGGATTTTCCTTGCCGGTGACATTTCTGATGACAAGCTCCGCAATACTTTGTGGGTAATCGGCGGAAACATGCACGACTTTCAAATCGTCATAGGACAATTGCATACCGTGTGGTACGGCCAAGATAATATTTTTGGCTCGCTTAAAGCGTTTTAACAGTTCTATGCCACAGCGGAAAGTTTTTCCGTAATTGGTGAGAATGGGCTCGGCCCAAGTCACACCGGGGTCGGGATTTATGGCATTGATAATCAGGGTATCACACTTTTTCCCCAAGGATTTGGTGTTTACGCCCATTTTTTTTACGGCAAGGATGAGCTCTTCACCTTCGATGCCTTGTTCCAATAAGTCCACACGCTCAACGTTTGTGGGCGGCGCATCTTCTGCCGGATCTTCTTGCTTTATAATCAAACTGCGTTCGTTGACATCGGCCACAACACCATGAATAGGCGAAAAAAGATCGCCTTTTTCCGCAGATGGATGCTCAGCAAGCAGCATACCGGGATAGACTACACTTTTTTTCTTAAGCCCGGCAACAAGGGTGAAACCTTCACGGTTTAAGCGCACATGCGTAGGCATTGGCCCATCGCTGAAAGATTGCGTAACGCCATACAGCAAATGGAAACGAGAATCGTTAAGTATTTGAAAATGTTGTTTCATACTTTCCTCACTTCGTATGGCATTGGTTGCATTGTTCGGCAGTGTATGGGCCTGCTTTGGCTTCTTCATGGCATTTTATGCATTGACCGTGGAAGGCTGACATACGATCGGGTATAAGCTCTTTTGGCTTTTGCGTATGACATGTGGAACACAACATATATTTTTCATTAAATTTAAAGACATCAACACCTTTATCTTTTAATTGCTTGCGGTTGTCCACAACAGCATGGCAGGTGGCACAATCTTTCACGCCGTTTGCAAACATATCTTCGTGACAGCTTTGACATTTGGCGTGTACGGCATCCTGCAAGGAAGGTGTGCTGTCGCTATTCATGCTTTCATGGCAATTGGCGCAATTTTGTGGTTCCGGCTCTATGTTCGTGTCCTCATGATGACATGAAGTACATTCAAGCCCATAATCTTCGCTGTGTTCCTTGTGACTCCACTTAACTTTTGGCTCAAATTCCATGTGGTGACACGTAACGCAAGCATCCATGCTTTGTATGGTCTTACTGTGTGTTTTTTTGAATTCTTCGGAAAAATCCACTCCGTGACAGCTTGCGCAAGCCAGTGCATTTTCTTTTTCTACAATCATTTCGTGGTGGCAGGTGCTACATGCCATTTTTTCATAGTCCACATGTTTTTGATGGTTAAAAACAACCTTTCCGGCGGCATTGTCCAATAAAATGCGCTCCGGAACCTTTTGCTCAGGTTCCGGCATAAGGTAACCTACACCGATTACAGCCACAAGAATAGCTGTAAAAATAGCTAGATGCACGTATCGTTTTTGCAAAACGTCCTCCCTTTATTTGCTACAAGCTTTCGCTCATAAAATTTAACACTGTCTATTTTACCAAAAAATTATCGCTTTGCAAAGAAAAAAAATTATAAAAATAAGCGTCATAAATTTTCTTCATATCATTTTGTGCATTATTGGAGATACATGCATTATGCGGTGAAAAGTTGCAGTTTAGCAGTCAATTTTACGAAGTTTACAGAAAAAGAGAGGACGAAAGCTGTGATAAGTTATTGTTGTCAAAAAGGCTTGCTTTTCTAATTGATTGTGTTATGATGGATACATGGTGTTATATTTTTGGTTTTGCATTGTGCTTTAACGTTATTTTAAGGAGACTCGTATGTCTAGTGCTAAGAATCAAGATTGTGTGGCTGATTATTCTTCTCTTTCCAATGCCGAATTGGAAAAAACGCTCATGGATGCCTTACGCCTTTACCATTATCCCGTCGCCGTTACTTTTTTGTTCAGCGATGCCGAAGTGGAAGAATTCAAAAAAAACAATCCCTATGTCACGTCGGTAAAGCCACTGACTTTCTGTCAGTGGGAAGTGGCTTCACGTATGCAAGGCCAGACTGTCCTTGGAACCGATGAAGGAATGGCATGTTCCAACGCCAAGGTGACGTTTGGATGGAAAGAAATAGATGAATTTGAAATTAAAACACAATCAAAGTATTGTGTTGATTTAGCCCAAGCCGAGCGTTTTTTACGTAGCAAGCCCCGTCTTGATTCCAATAGCGTTAAGGCCATTGCCACCGGTCCTTTGGGTAAATGTGTGGGCACGCCGCATGTTGTACATTTTTATTGCGACAATATTCAATCCTATCATTTGGCTGTAGATTATATGGCAGCAACGGACACCCATCCCTTGCGTCCCAATGTGACCATGAGTTCCTCAGCTTGCGGCGGTGCAGTGTACTGTTATAATGAACACACCTTTAATCTTTGCCCCGCTTGCTCCGGAAGTTATAATGCCGGTAAAACCGAACGTGGTGAAGTGAATGTCTTTATCCCCGGTGACCAACTTGCCCCAACTGTCGGACGCCTCTTGCAGCGTATGCAGGCAAATAATGGCTCAAGCTCCATTACTCGTCCCGGCGATGGCTTCCCGGGTGGCGATGTGTGTAAAAACTGTCCTTTGATTATTTTCAAGAAAGGTAAGGATGAAGCTTGCGCAAGCTGTGAGAATAAAAAATAATTTTAGGATAATGCGTCAATTGGATAAAGTCCGATAAAATTGGATAAATTGGGTTAAAAAGGATTAACGAGGATCAATCATGACTTATTTTAAATCACTCGCCTTACGTCTTTTTTGTATAATGTTGCTTTGTATGCTGTCCACCGCTGCGTTGGCAGCCGATACTTCTTCAAAAGAAGCAGAAAAGCCTGCCGCAAATGCGCAGGAAGTTGTCATAGACAGCCCCTTAAAGGCTGCCATTGAAGCTGCCGTTGCCGAAAAAAAAGTTGATGTAACTGCAAAACCCGGATTTTTAGGCATTCCCGGTGCTCCGAATATCAACCCCGTTCTTGCCTTCCTTTGGGCTATTTGGGTCGGCTGGATTTTTTCCACTGTGGGTGCCTTTGGTGGGGTAATGGCCTCCGTTGGGCATATTAATGTCTTCGGACTTGGTGACTACGCCGGCAGTTTTAATAAAGATATGGCAATCAATAAAGGAATTACCGACTCCATTCGTGTTTCCAATCAGTGGCTTGTGGGTTGTTCTGCCTTCATATCTTCCTTAAAGTATTGGAGCATAGGGCGCATCGTACTTCCCCTTGGCATTGCCCTTGGTATCGGTTCCTTGGCCGGTGCAACGCTCATACCCAAGCTTACGCAAGGCAAAATAGATTTTTCAAGTTATTTAGGTTACTTTGGAGTCTTTGTATTGGCACTTGGTTGTTATTTATTCTATGAGACAACTCCGGCTGCCAAGGCGAAAAAACAAAAAGCCGCCGCCGCCGCCAAGGCCTTTGAAGAAGCCTCCAAGGGACATTCCACCGAAGGAACACAAACTCGCGTCGAGGTTAAAAGCATCAGCGTGTCACGGGTGGTCTTCACTTTTTGCGGCGTAGAATTTTCTTTCAGCACCTTTACTCCCGTCATCGGTGGATTTTTTATTGCTTCTGTCGCTTCCTTCCTGGGCGTGGGCGGCGGATTTTTACTCGTTCCGTTTTTAACCAGTATCTCACAGCTACCCATGTACCTTGCCGCCGGCACGTCAGCCTTTGCGGTGCTTGTGGGTATGGTGACTTCCATTGCCACCTTTATGTTTAGCGGTACTCCTGTGTATTGGCCGCTCATCGGTGTGGAGCTGGTGGGTATTGTCATCGGCTCTTGGGTTGGCCCCATGACGGCAAAGTATCTGCCCGATGTTTGGCTTAAGCGTTTGTTCATCGTGCTCGCCTTTGTGGTTGGCATAAACTACATCTTGCGCGGCTTCTTTGACGTGCGCCTGTGGTAAGTTGTTAGAATTTTAGTGATTAGTGATTAGTGTGTAGTGGGTAGTAAATGTTGTGCTACGCACATTATTGGAATGTTGTGCGTAGCGACTTCATCCACTAACCACCACGTGATTCTAATTTTTACAAAATTAGAATCACGTGAAGATATTAAGATGTCTGCATAATTCAAAAAGGCATGGATCGCCGCGTCGCTTCGCTCCTCGCAATGTCTTGATTTTATAACGGAAGTCATTGCGAGCGCAGCGAAGCAATCCATGCCTTTTTAAATTAAGACCTCTGCACAATTATTATTTTATATAGCTTTATATGTTAAGTATGATTTTGTCTCTGCACACAAAAAAAGTGTGCAGAGGTAAAGGCACGAAAATCAATCACTTAACGGCGAAGCAAAGCTCCGCCTATTCTTGATTTTCGGTCGCATTGACTAACGTCAACGCTCCAAAGACCTTGCGCAATCAATTGCGCAGAGGTCTTAAGTCATGGATTTTGTACTACTCAAGGTGACAGTCCATGCTTAAAAAACTTCACTCATGAGTGCATACTCTCACAATCGGAATGACCTGGGCAATGGCCGCTTTCTCCAAATATTTCTTTATGGCGGCGCAGCGCAGTGCGTGCAGTTTTTCTTCGGAGTTCTTTCCTCTATTTTGCCATTCTTTTGGTAGGCGTACCGTTAAAATAACATTTAAGAGGGCTGAAGCTTGGTGTGTCAAGTCGTGACCGCTGCAATGCTTGAGGCATTGCCAATATATAAAGCTGATGCCAAGCTTGTGCGTATTCAAGAGAAGCTTGATGATTTTCCCGTGTTCGAGCTGCATGAGGTTCTGCGCCCATGGAGCGGTGTCGGCGAAATGTGTGGCAATCTTGGCATATTGCTTGGGCAAGCTTAAACGTTGTGTCAAGCCATATATGTCATTGCATATGAATGTCGAATTTTGTGCGTTGTGTGCATGACGCAGGCTGTAAGCCATAAGCATAAAACGCCCTAAAGATAGGGAATTCTTATGTTTTAATTTAGTATCGGCTTTGTGAGACATGGTGTATTCGGGTTTGAAGTCGTCTAAAAGTTTACCCAGCCGAGAAAGTTCATCTTCGGATAGGCTCGCAAGCTCTGAAAACCAATGGGTGTATATGGGGGATAAAGCTTGCAATTTTTGTAAAACTTCCATAAAACGTGAGGGACTTGCTGCTTGTAATGCTTTGAGAAATTCTCGTCCGACTCTTTCGGCCGGAATGCACCTATGCTTGCCTGCCGCAATGACAGCTCGTGCTTGTTCAAGTGCGCTGGTGTGCACAGAAAAATGGCTAAACGTGGCGGCAAAGCGGGCAAGGCGATAGATACGCAAGGGATCTTCAAAAAAGGCTTCGGCTGTGGTTGGACGCAAAATTCCTTGCTTTAAATCCAAGAGGCTTTGGGGATGGGTGTAGAGCAATCCGTTTTCATCAAGAGCCAGAGCGTTGATTGTTAAATCACGGTGGAATAGGTCGGCAGTGATTTGTCCACCATAGAGCGGCATATATTCATTGCCGTTTAAAATGCATACACGCACGCTCTTGCCCACCTGCCTTGCAAAGGGTTCAGCTCGCAAAAACTCTTCCACACTGCCCTCAAAGGCCAAATCCACTTCGTGCGCAAGCCTGCCCATGAGCATATCACGCACGGCGCCGCCAACTATATAATATTTCATGGAGAAAACATTGCATATTTTTGCGGAAAAAAAAAGCTTTAATGCGCAGGTCTGCCAATGGACGGGTAAGGACTTACCTGCTCCTGTATTTGTTTTTGCTCAAGTATCGTCGGTGCTTGATGTGGCGTGGGAATTGGTGGCGCAGTCGCAATTGCCGGAGTGGGGGTCGGTGCTTGCCGAAAGTCAAAGTAAGGGTAGGGGGCAGATGCGCAGGTCGTGGCATTCGCCGGCAGGCAATATTTATGCTGCTTTGCGTTTACCTGCCACCGAACCCTTCACCACAACAGCGGCTGCACCGGCACTGTCTTCTTGTCTTATCAATGTGTTGCGAGCGTTACAATGTCCCTTGTATTTAAAGTGGCCCAACGATCTTGCGCACATACATTGCGCAGGCCGCCCGCAGAAGGTGGGTGGTATCTTGCTGGAAGAAAGGCAGGGCGTGATCTTGGCCGGCATTGGTCTTAACGTTATGTATGCCCCTCCCGACGATAGCTTGCGTGAAAATTATGCCCTTGCCGCCGGAATTTTGCCAAGCCCCATGGGGCTTGACGAGCGTGTAACACTTGTAAATAATAGTGGATTTTCCTATGAAAATAGTGTCACGGAACGGCTGTGGATATATGTTGTAAATCAGCTTTATTTTTGCTATGAAGCTAAATTGCACTTGGCTTGGCTTGACACGGCTCATGCGTCTTTACTTTGGAAGGATAAATATGTTCAAGTAGAAGACGGACGTGAAAGCATCGGCGGAATTTTGCAGGGGCTCAATGCTCACGGGGAGCTGTGCTTAAGTATACAGGGCGCAACCCAATGCTTTAACGGCGGCAGTGTGCGTTTGGCAAATGAGAAATTTTCCGGCGACCTTTAAGCGAAAGCGCATACTTCATTGATAAATATCATCGTTTTTCTAATATATCAAATAATTAGAAATAGTCTATTTATCGGATATTTCTGAAGATATGCTTAGCATGTAAGGCGATAAATAATTAAGGATAGTAAAAAATGAGTACTGAGAAGACTTTTGAAGAGGTTCAAGAATTTTTACGTGGTAAAGCCATTTTAGTGGCTAACCGTGGTATTCCGGCCAGGCGTATCTGTCGTTCCATTCGTGAGCGGTTTGAAGCCACAGCCATCATGACAGCCACCGATGTGGATAAAACCGCACCTGCCGCCTCAACTGCGCAGGAAATGATGCTTCTTGGGAAGGATCCACGTGGTTATTTGGATATAGACCGCATAATCGCCCTTGCTAAAAAGCGTGGTGTGGTGGGCATTCATCCCGGTTGGGGGTTTGCGTCCGAGGACTCGCTATTTCCCAAAAAATGCGCTGATGCCGGCATTACATTTATCGGTGCCACAGCCGCAGCCATGAATAGCCTCGGCAATAAGGTTCAAGCTCGTGATATTGCAAAAAAGCTTGGTATTCCCGTCGTGCCCGGATCCGAAGGAGCCGTTGATATTCCCACAGCCCGTGCGCTCATTAAGGAAATGGGTTTGCCCATTATGCTCAAGGCCGAAGGCGGCGGCGGCGGACGTGGTATTTTTGCCATCTTCAATGAAGTTGAATTGGAAGATGCGTTCTTTAAGGCATCGGCCATGGCGCAAGCCTCCTTCGGTAATCCCCGTCTTTTTGTGGAAAAATATCTTTCGCAAGTGCGGCACATAGAAATACAAGTGATAGCCGATAATTACGGCAACGTATTTGCCTTTGACGAACGTGATTGCACCGTGCAGCGTAATCACCAAAAACTCATCGAAATTACCCCGTCCCCATGGGAAGGCTTGACGCCCGAATTGCGTGCCACGCTTAAAGGCTATGCTGCGCATCTTATCCGTGAAGTGGGTTTCCATTCTTTAGCGACGGTGGAATTCTTGGTGGAGCCGGACGGAACTGCCTATCTTATTGAAATAAACACACGTTTACAGGTGGAGCACGGCATTACCGAGTGCCGTTACGGCATCGACCTTGTGGAAGAGCAAATTGCCATTGCCTTTGGCGGAAAATTGCGCTTGAGTGAAGAAAGCACCACGCCCATGCACTTTGCCATGCAGGTGCGTATCAATTGCGAGGATCCACAGCATCAATTTACGCCCAATTCGGGCTTGGTTTCACGTTATGTGTCGCCGGGCGGGCCGGGTGTACGCCTTGACTCCAATATGTCTGCCGGTTATGAATTTCCGCCCAACTATGACTCCGCAGGTGCCTTGCTTATAACGTATGCCCGTGATTGGGATAAGACGGTAAGTATTATGGAGCGTGCCCTTGGGGAGTATATTGTTGGCGGCATCAAGACCACCATTCCTTTCTACAGGCAAATACTTAAGCATCCACTCTTTCGCAGTGCCAGCTTTGATACGAATTTTATCGCACAAACTCCTGAGCTCATGTGCTATACAGATATGGCGCCGGAGTGCGAACGTCTTGCCAATCTTGTGGCGGAAATCTCGGCAAAAGGTTATAATCCTCACGTAAAATTAGGTGTTTACCGCAGTGTGGATACGCCACGTATGCCCGATTTCGAACCGGTATTGCCGCCCATTTTGGCAGCGGACAGGCGTGCCCCTTCGCCTTATCCTCGTGGAGACAGGAAGGATTTGCTTGCCTATGTGCGTGAGAGTAATAAGGTACACTTTACGGACACAACGCCTCGAGATTTCACGCAATCCAACAGCGGTAACCGTTTTCGCCTTGCTGAAGACAGGCTCATTGGCCCCTACCTTGACAATGCCGGCTATTTTTCCATTGAAAATGGCGGAGGAGCGCATTTTCATGTGGCCATGCTCGCCAATATGACCAATCCCTTTGCTGAGGCTAAAGAGTGGAATTCCTTTGCCCCAAAAACGTTGAAGCAGGTGCTCGTGCGCTCCACCAACGTGCTTGGCTATTCGCCGCAACCTCGTAACCTCATGCGTTTAACGGGTGAAATGATTTGTGATCACTATGACATCATCCGCTGCTTTGACTTTTTGAACCATGTGGAAAATATGCAGCCTCTCGCCGAAGTAGTTATGTCTCGCAAAGAGGTTGTGTTCCAGCCGGCACTGTCGCTTTCACACGCCAAGGGCTTTGATGTGGAACATTATCTTGATGTTACCGAAAATATTTTGCGCATGGTTGCTGAGGTTATGGGCGCAAGTACGACTGAAGCTTCCAAGAATATCATCTTGGGGCTGAAGGATATGGCAGGTGTATGCCCACCACGCTTTATGACGGCATTGGTCACAGCTTTGCGTAAACGCTGGCCGGAGCTGGTCTTACATTATCATAGGCATTATACCGACGGGCTTTTTGTGCCGGCATGTGCGGCGGCAGCGCAAGCCGGAACGCATATTCTGGATGTGGGGCTTGGCTCGGCGGTACGCTCGTATGGGCAGGGCGATGTGCTCTCCATGGCGGCCTACCTTGAAGGTGAGCTTGGTTTGAGCACCGGTATCAATAAGGCGGCCATTCGTGATGCCAATTTTGTGTGCAAGCAGATTATGCCTTATTATGATCGTTATTGTGCGCCGTATTTTCAGGGCATTGACTATGATGTGGTGGAACATGCTATGCCGGGGGGCGCAACTTCTTCATCGCAGGAAGGCGCCGTAAAACAAGGTTACATCCATTTATTGCCCTATATGCTGAAATTCCTTGCCGGAACACGCAAAATTGTGCGTTATCATGATGTTACGCCGGGTTCGCAAATCACGTGGAACACAGCTTTCTTGGCTGTCACCGGTGCGTGGAAACGTGGTGGCGAAGAAGAGGTTCGTTATTTATTGCAAGTGCTTGACGATATTACAACGCATAGCGACGCCGACCTGTCTCCGGAAATGCGTGCCGCACGCTTGACCGTCTATATGGATTGCAATGACGCTTTTCGCAATTTACTGCTTGGAAAGTTTGGTAAGCTTCCCTTGGGCTTTCCTCCTGACTGGGTGTATGAAAGTGCCTTTGGCAAGGAATGGAAAAAAGCCATTGCCGAAAGGGTGGAAGTTTCGCCGCTGGACAACTTGAAAGACATGAATTTGGTGGCCGAAGAGCAGGCTTTCATTGATATAATGCGCCGCAAACCTACCGATGAAGAATTTGCCATGTATCTCAATCATCCGGGCGATGCCATTAAAACCTTGCAATTCAAGATACAATACGGCAATCCCAACAACCTCCCCTTGCACGTGTGGTTTGAGGGGTTAAAGCCGGAGCAAGACCTTTACTTCCAAGACAGTCTTGGTAAGCCGCATCACCTTATGATTATGAGTTTTTCCGAGCCAAATGCCGCCGGCATCAGCGTTTGTCGTTATGTGCTGGACTCTGAAATCATGGTCACCGATGTGCAAGTTGCCGAGCCAAGCGACCAAAAAATTAAGGGCGTGCAAAAGGCTGATCCCAACAATCCCGAGCATGTGGCCTCGCCAAGCAACGGCGATTTGTGGGTCATGTATGTTGCTCCCGGCGATATTGTGAAGAAGGGTGAAGAGTTGTTCAACGTATCCATTATGAAGCAGGAAAAAGCTGTGCTTGCGCCCATGGACGGCATGGTCAAGCGTGTTCTTAAGACAGCGGATTATAAGGAAAGTAAGCAAATGGTTTCGGTGATTGAGGGAGAGCTTATTGTGGAGCTTGGGCCTGTGCCAAGGGTGTGCCCCAATGAAGCGTGTGCTCATCCCATCGCTATGGAAAATATTATTTTCTGCCCTTACTGCGGTGAAAATGTAGCTTAATATGAGATCTCTGCACAATTCAAAAAGGCATGGATTGCTTCGTCGCGTTGCTCCTCGCAATGACTTGATTTTATAACGAAAGTCATTGCGAGCACAGCGAAGCAATCCATGTATTTTGATAATTTCAGGAATTGCGCAGAGGTCTCTAATTGCGTTTTGCCAATAAATACGCAATAAAGCCTCTATTTAATTACCATTACTTTAATTATATGTTTTTTAAGAATTTTTATACGCTTGACACAAATTTCTCATACATTAAAACATGACGAAATACTGGACAAAGTTGTAAAAAATTGATAGGTAATTATTACAATTTTGTGAAAAACAGATACGACATACGGAATTTTACCGACAACAGAAAAAAATTATAAGTATTACCGTCCTTACGGAGGATTCAATGACGACAAAAAAGCAGCCTGCAGGAAAGCCGGAAAATGCGACTGAGCCCCAAAATGTGACTAAGCCCGAAGATGCAATCAATGCGACAAAGCTTCAAAGTTCGACTAAAGAAACAAAGCTTGTGCTCACCGGTGCGGATATTGTCGCCATGGGAGAGAGCGCGGAACTTTTAGTGGGTGGAAAAAACTATAATACAGCGCTTATTTCGGAAATTGTCGGCATCCAAGCACCACATTTTCGTGCCATTTCCTCAGATGCCTTTCACAAGGTTTTAGATGAAACCTCTGTCATTGCAGCCGTTATTCGTGCCGTGGTTGATAAAGAATATAAGCGCATAGATTGGAAGGATTCGGAAATTAACCAAGACCCTGAATTTCTACAAAAATTTGTGCGTAGTCTTGGACGTATGATTCGTGAAACCAGTGCAGGATTGAGCGATGTACGCATTCCTTTGCGTACATTTATCAACAATGTTGTGGAAGGCTTTGCTACCTCGCCCGAAGGCATTGACCAATTACGTCAAAGGTCTGTGCTTGTTCAAGCAGCTATTTTATCGGTAGAACTTCCAAAAGAAGTGGTCGATGCCGTGCGCAGTGCCTACAGTGCCATTTGCAAGGAAAAGGAAAACGAAGGCGAGCTTGTGCCCGTTGCCGTGCGTTCTTCCGCTGCCGGTGAAGATTCACGTAAAAAAGCCTTTGCCGGATTGCAAGATACCTACCTTAACATGGTTGGCGATGAAAAAGTTGTGGTGGCCTACCATTGGGACTGCGCCTCTGCCTACAATTTGCGCTCCATGACCTACAGGCGTGAAGCTATTTTAGATGCTTTAGCCAAGGCTGAAGAAGTTGGTGATCAAAGCATTGCCGAAAATGCCAAGAAAGAATGGGCCATTGAAAACACGTCCCTCTCTGTATGTATGATGCAAATGATTAACCCCGTGGTTTCCGGCACGGCCTTTTCTGCCGATACCGCCACCGGTTGCCGTGGTACGGATCGCAAAGATCTTGTGAGCATTGATGCCAGTTACGGGCTTGGCGAAGCTGTGGTCGGCGGCAAGGTTACACCCGATAAATTGTATGTATTTCAAAAAGATAATGGTTCTGAAGTTGTTATCCGCCAAATGGGCTGCAAGCATATGAAAATCGTCTATGATGAAAAAGGCGGTACTAAGGAAGTGGACATTCCGGAGCTTGAAGCCTTGCGCTGGGCTTTATCCTTGGCGCAAGCTGAGCGTGTGGCCAAGGGGGTGCGTGCGGTAAGTGCGGCTTATGGCGGCATGATTATGGATACAGAATTTTGCATCGATGCCAAGGATAGATTGTGGTTTGTGCAGGCAAGACCCGAAACCCGTTGGAATGACGAGCTGGAATTGCATCCTCATACCATTTTCATGCGCCGTAAGGAAGTTGATCCCAAGAGCATCCTCACCGCCGAAGTTTTGGTAGAAGGCAACGGGGCTTCCCGTGGCGCAGGTCAAGGTACGGTGAAGTTTTTACGCTCTGCCCTTGAACTGAATAAAATCAATAAAGGGGATATCTTAGCCGCTGAACGAACCGACCCCGATATGGTTCCCGGAATGCGCATTGCTTCTGCCATTATGGCCGATGTGGGCGGTGACACAAGCCATGCAGCCATAACCTCCCGTGAGCTTGGCATTGCTGCGGTTATTGGTATTCAGCGTGTGGATAAATTACGTGCGCTTGACGGTACGGAAGTCACCGTTGACGGCACCACAGGGCGAGTGTACCGAGGTCTGTTGCCATTGCAAGAAGTGGGCGGCGAGATGGATATTTCCAAGCTTGCGCAAACAAAAACCAAGGTGGGGCTTGTGCTTGCCGACGTTGGGCAATCCCTCTTTCTCTCACGCTTGCGCCAGCTTCCGAAGTTTGAAGTGGGACTGTTGCGTGCAGAGTTTATGCTTGGTAATATCAGTATACATCCCAGTGCCTTGGAAGCCTTTGATAACGATACCTTGGACAGCGTTGTGCAAAAACAAGCCCGTCTCTTGGATGATCGTTTGTCCACAATCCTACGTGAGCAGATTGCCTTGGGCTTGATAGTTTCCAATTTTGATTTGCGTGAATATGTGGGCGAATTGACAGGCTTATCGGCTGAAGTGAAACGCCTTGCCGTGGAAAGTGCCAGCTCACCCACCGATGATTTGATTTTTATCCATCGTAGGATGCGTGATATTGAAAATAAAATCGATGAATACTGGGAAAATGCCCGCAGACGCATTGATATTATCAAAACCAGCGCCGACTTACACGAACATGTGCGTATAGTCATGGGCTATGACAGTGAACTTGCCATGCTTTCGCCCAAGGACCCCGAAGACATTAAACGTCATGCTGAAATTGAAGCCAGCATAGACGCTCATGTCAAGCACATCAATACTGCTCCCGCTGTTATGGCAGTTATTGAAAATATTGAACGTTTACGGGAAGAAGTGGGCTTGCGTACCGGCTTGAAAAAAGAAATGGATGAGGTGCATACCCTTATTGAGAAAATCCGCACCATTATAAAAGAGCGTGGTTTCCGCACAGGTAAAGAACATTATATTCAGACACTTGCCCAAAGCTTGGCTATTTTTGCCATGGCATTTTACGGAAAGACCATCATTTACCGTACCACAGACTTTAAGAGCAATGAATATCGCAATCTTTTAGGTGGTCATTTGTTTGAAAACGTTGAAGATAACCCCATGCTTGGCTATCGTGGCGTGTCACGAAATATCCACGATTGGGAAATTGAGGCTTTCAAGTTGGCACGAGGCGTTTACGGCGGTACCAATTTACAAATGATGCTTCCCTTTGTGCGCACCTTGGAAGAAGCTCGCTCCATGCGTCGCTATCTTGACCAAGTTCATAAATTGTGCCCGGGTAAGGATGGACTTAAAATAATCCTCATGTCGGAAATTCCGTCCAATGCCATCTTGGCCAAGCAATTTATCGAGGAATTTGACGGATTTTCCATCGGTTCCAACGATATGACGCAAATGGTGCTTGGCACCGACCGTGATAATGCAAGCTTGCAGCATATCTACGATGAGGAAGATCCGGCTGTTATTTGGGCCATGCTTGTAACCATCTTTACGGGACAAAAATACTGCAAAAAAGTTGGCTTTTGCGGTCAGGGCGTTTCCAATAGCTTGATTTTAAGGGGACTTGTGGCCATTGCCGGTATTGCCTCGGCTTCGGTTGTTCCTGATACTTATTATCAAACCGTACAGGATATTGCTGCCATTGAAAATGAAAATATCAGCACCGCCGACCTTGGTAAATGGCTTATAACTCAACATCACGCCAAGCTTGATAAACTTATGGAAAAAGAAGGTTATGGACACATTTTGAAGAAATATACCCAGCCGGAAGATATCAAGGAATGGTACGAAGGCGAGTTGCAACGCCGCCATGAGCAATTACGTGAACATCTTGATACTGCTAAGGAATCTTTCTACCGTACCGAACTTGCCAACTTCCGTACCACATTCCATAAACCGGTGATTTATGCTACTTGGGATTGGAATACTACGGTAAACGACGCTCTGAGGCAGGCCGGATTTGAAAACTTTGAAGAGCAAGCCAAAGCACTGAAAGTGTACCAAGAACAAGTTTGGTAGCTATAAGAACGGAAAGAGGCTACAATTAACTATTAAAAGTTGATTTATAACGAGGGGAAAGCGCATGTTTTCCCCTTAAATTTTATTCCTTTGCAGTCGGATGACTGTAGGTGATGATGAAAGTTTGTATAATAACAGGTGGTTCACAAGGTTTAGGCTTTGACATGACCTTACGCTTTGCGCAATTGGGTTTCAAGGTTGTGGTGCTTGATATTTTAAGAACCTCTCACAATGATGTGGATTTTGTGAAAGCGGATATTTCAAAACCGGAGGATATCGAAAGAGCTTTTGATTACATTAAAACCACTTACTCCACTGCACATGTTTTGATAAACAATGCGGCTGTTTCCGTTTTTGAAAAGTCCATAGAGCAAACTTCCATAGAAGAATATGATTATGTGCTCAATACCAATTTACGTGCGGCTTTCTTGTGTTCTAAGCATTTTATTTCCTTAAATAAGGGACAAGATTACGGTCGTATTATCAACATTGCGTCCACACGCTGGCATCAGAATATGGCTGATTGGGAATTATACGGCATGAGTAAGGGCGGTATGATTTCGCTCACCAACACACTCTGCGTTTCTTTAATCGGTACAAATATCACGGTAAATGCCATCAGCCCCGGACATATCCACACCGGCGTCTGGAAAGAACTTGAAGAATATGATCACAAAATTCATCCTTCCAATCGGGTGGGGATGCCTCGAGATATTTCCAATGTTTGCGTATTTTTAGCTGATCCGAAAAATGATTTCATTAATGGTGCCAATATTATTGTCGACGGCGGAATGACCAAGAAAATGATTTATTAAGAGTTGCTTGCTAAGGTGCGTGTGCGTAATGAATTTGATGGATTTCTCGGAGATAAAATATGCAAGAATATAAAGATGATACAGAACAAATGAGTGATGCTTTGGGAAAGGTTATGCCAAAGGCCGAAGGGGATTTTCCCCGCACCCTCTTTCTCTCGCATTGGTTTCCTTTGTCTTCGGAAACCTTTGTTTTTTATGAGATTGAAGGTTTGTACAAGCGTAACCTTCCCCTTTCTGTCATTACACTTTATGCGCAAAAGCATAAGAATTTGGCGGCGCATATGCGCAGCACCCCTGTACCCATAGAACATTTTGGCATGGCGAAAACTGCGCATATTCTTTGGGCTTTTGCCAAGCGTTTTGTGCGTGAACCTAAGAAAAGCTTTAAGATTTTACGCACCTTATTACTGCGGAAATGGCGCAATGCCGAAATGTATCTTGAAAATTTATGGGCTACTTTTGCAGGCTTTTATCTCGCCGAAAGGGCGGCACAGCTAGGCATTGAGCATATACATGCGGCGTGGGCCAATGGGCCGACAACTGCTGCTTGGGTGGTCAATCAACTTGATGGCGTGCCATATTCATTTTCGGTTCATGCCGGAGATATTCGCCCTCAAGACGGTTTTTTGCAGCGTAAAATTGAGGATGCCACATTTGCACGTGCAAATATCCGTTTTAATATTCCATATTTAGAATCATTTGTTGCACCGGAACATCACAACAAGCTCTACCTTGTGCACAATGTTTCCACTCTAAAAAATTGCCCGAAAGCCAAGGTGAATATGCAATCACCGTTTAAATTGCTTGCCATAGGGCGACTGATTGAAACAAAGGGATTTCAGTACCTTATAGAGGCGGTGAGTTTGTTGAAAGCTGCTCAAGTCAAGGTAGAATTGTCCATCATCGGCTCCGGTAGTTTTTTGGGGATTTTACAAAAACAAATAAAAGAGCTTCAGCTTGAAGATGCTGTGCATATGCTTGGTTTTGTAACTCATGATGCTATTTCAGAACATTTTATGCGCAACGATATTTTTGTCATGCCCAGTATTGTGAAGGAAAAAGTTCTTTGTTCCGATGGTTTACCCAATGTTGTGATGGAGGCCATGCAGCACTGCGTACCTGTCATTGCTACGGATATTGCAGGCATGAGGGATGCGGTTATTGACGGTGAGACAGGCTATCTTGTGCCGGAGCGTGATGCAACGGCCTTGGCTGAGGCTGTGCAGAAGATGATAGCTGACCGAGATAAGTCGTTGGAAATGGCAAAAAATGCAAAGGAATTGGTGCTGCGTACCTTTGACAGTGACGCTAATCTTGATAAACTGAGCCATCTTATTCGGGCATATACTGTCAAAAGTCCAAAGGTTGTATAAAATTACTGTACTTTGCCATGTTTTCTTTCAAGTTCCTTGAGCATATCCAAGGGCCAAGTGGATTTCGGGAAATTAAGCAAAATTTTGTGCAAAATATAGGCACAGCGCTCATAATCTTGAGCTGCCAAGAGAGCTTCAGCCAAATTTTTGCCAAGGGTCATATTATTAAGGAGCTTTTCCTGATGCCAATGCGGCAAGAGATGTGCGGTGTTTTCATGGTTTTTGTAGTGGGCAGCGAGGGTTTTGTGCGGCCATTTCAGCTGTTCATCTAAACAAAGTGCCAAGCCGCAATACTCTTCAACTTTAGCTCCATTATTGGCATTGGAGTGGAAAAAACAGGCTTCTTCCAATAATTTTTTGATGATTTCCTTCTTTGTATCCCAATTATTGCGAGGATCTTTTGCAAAAGGCACGTTACCCCTCTCCACAATGGTATAGAGGAAATCTTGAAGGGCGTTTGGCTTGTAAACATAGTGTGCTTGCATGGGACTTTCACAGAGCATATTCATGTACGCCTGATGGTCGTTGTCAAGATACTTTATGTATTCAATGGCTTGCGCAAAATTTGCGAAGTCATGGCAATTAACAAAAGCCTTTGGATTAAACTCCCTTGATATTTCCGGATCGCCCCAGTAAATGGGCACGGAATGAACGGCCAGCGGTTGCATTATTTTTTCGGTAACATAGCCAATTTTAGAGCAATTTTCAAAAGCTATGCTGAATTTATATTCTTTGATGAATTGCAACTTACCCTCTTCCCAATTTTGGAAGCGTGGCACTATGGCATTTTGCATATTGTTTAGGGATTTTCCCGGACAATCCACATGCTTATAGCGCATAAGCTCTTGGCAGAAATCTTGACGCAGCTTGGAGCCTTCTCCCGAGTTTGTGTTAAAATACACAAAATTACAGAACTTTCGATGCGCCATGCTTTGCGGCAAGGCCACTTTTTCAAGAGCATCATATGCAACAGTTCTGTCAACTCGTAAATACCTGTCATCAAAAGAAATATAATCAAAACCCACTGCGTAGTCGCATTCATTAAAATCCGGGGAAATTGCCTCGTTGCTATAAAATATTTTCACGCAATCGGTGTGATATAAATGGTCGGCACTAAATGTGGAATAGAAAAGAAAATCAGGGGACTCGCTTATGGTAACGTCATATTTTTTCCGCAAAATATCGAGTATAAAATTGTCTCGGACATTAAAATCCTGCCAAAATCCACAAAAACCAACGTGTATAGTACGCATAATTATTCAACTTTTGCTTTTATAAAAACTTTTCTCGCACAATGCCATATTGAGACCTCTGCGCAATTCCCAAAATTGACAAAATACATAAATTGCTTCACTGCACTCACAATGACTTTCGTTATAAAATCAAGTCATTGCGAGGAGCCTGCGACGAAGCAATCCATGCCTTTTTGAATTATGCACAAGTCTCACATCTCTTGCAACTATATTGTATAGTATGCATGGTCATTTGTCAAATTGAGTTAAGGTACTTAAATGTTGCATATATTTTTCCTGTTTGTGTTATATGGCACTTGATTAATAAAAATGCTTAATAATCAATTATTTTCTTGACATAGTGTATAAAAACTATATTTTAGAGTTATGAGAAGGTGAAAATTATGGAAAACGAAAGAAAATTTATAGGCGTATATTCACGTATAGATAAGCAAAAAGTAAAGACTTTTTATTTTATTTTTAAAAGTGACGAACTCATCTATATACAAAAGTTAAATGCTTTTTTTCAGCCTACCGAAGCTTTAAAAACCATTGATAAGAATACATTTAATAACCTTTTTACGGCTGAGCCGCATATAAAGAAATTTCCCAAAGCCAAGGTGCAGTATGGGAAATCAAAGAAAGCGGAAAATCTTGCTTCCAGTAAGGTAGAAGAGGCGTTGCGTGAGCTTTTTCGCAAAGCAATGGTTCGTGTACGACGAGGAGAGATGGAAGATGGTGCCTTGTCAATTTTGGAAAATTTGACAACAGTCGAAGAGGGGATTACCGTTAAACATAAGCACATGTTCAATGATTTTGGGATAGAAATGCGTAAAAAGAAAAACTATCCCCACGCATTGGCTTTTTGTAAGCGAGTTATTGCCCTGCATAACGATGATGATCATGCGCATTTTAATGTGGCACGGGTGCTCATGGAAATGGGGGAACTTGATGAGGCTGAGCAACATCTTCTTACGGCGCAATTTTTAAATCCCACAAGCCCCATTTATTCTAAAGCCTTACGCCATGTTGCGGTGCTTCGTATGCAAAAAGAAATGGACGAAATTGGTGCCGGAGATTTTGATTAGGCCATAGGCTCGTCATTCTAATTTTGTAAAAATTTTCTTGGGGGAGGGACCTTTTTGGAAAAAGGTCTCCTCCCCCAAACTCCCTCCCCCAAAAACTTTTCACACGCAATACTATTTACTTCGTAAATAGTATTGCTATAATAGTCGTCACTGAAAAAGCACTTAAATAGTCGTCACTGAAAAACATATTAACAATCTAAAATTAAACATTTTTTTAGTTAAAATATACAAATAAAAATGCCGAAAACAAGGGCATGGAATGCACTTTTCCGGCATTTTTATGGTTCTAAAACATGGTTTTTCTGTGACGGCTAACAAAATTTGAACGATAGTGAAAATTTTGCGCCACGTAAAATGAGCCGGAATTCACTTCCGGCGTCCCCGAAGGGGCATTTGGAGTGAGCGTTCCTCAAAAATCGCAAATCAGAATCACGTGAGGCCATAGGCCGTAAGACAAAAAAAGCTAGTAAACATTGGTTATGTCTACAAGCTTTTTTTGTAATATGTAGCCGTATTTTATGATTTGAACATTAATTAAGCCGGAGCTAATCAAGCCGGAGCTAATCAAGCCCCATTACTTTTTTAGCGGCTTTTTTAAATTTATGCATAGGGCCATCTTCAGGAGCGTGTTTTTCAAATTCCCGTAAAATCTCTTCTTGCTTTTCACTAATGCGTGTGGGTGTAAGGATTTTGATTTCCACCAATAAATCGCCTCGAGTTGTACGCCCGAGCATGGGCATACCTTCACCCTTGATGCGCAAAACCGTACCGCTTTGAATGCCACGAGGGATCTCAAGTGTCACTTTGTCTTGCAAAGAAGGGACTTCCAGTCTATAGCCTAAAATGGCCTGAACAAAACTGATTTCCTGAGTAAAAACAAGGTCATTGCCTTGGCGGCGGAATGTCTTATCCTGTTCGACGCTGATAACAACATATAAATCCCCGGCAGGACCGCCGTTAGTGCTTTCTTCCCCTTCGCCACGCACTCGCAAACGTGTTCCCGTATCTACTCCTGCAGGAATTTGCACCGACAGTTCACGAGTTTCGTTTAAAATACCTTCGCCCTTACAGCGTGGACAAGGCTTTACAATGATTTGACCCTCTCCACGGCATACAGGGCAGGGGGAAGATATCTGGAAAAAGCCTTGAGCTCGCCGAATTTGGCCGGAACCGTTACAATGTTTGCACATCTGCGGGGAGCTTCCGGGGGCTGCGCCTGAACCGTCACAATCGTTGCAAACTACACGCTTTGGCAGCTGCAAGATAACTTCGTCACCCGAAGCTGCTTTGGCAAAGGAAATTTTGAGGTTGTAGCGTAAATCTGCTCCACGCATGGTGCGAGGTCTAAATAAATCACCAAAAATATCGCTAAAATGCGAGAAAACATCTTCTGTGGACCCAAATCCGCCACCGGCATGTCCATGTATGCCGGCATGTCCGAAACGATCATAGCGTGCCCTGCGTTCAGTATCCCGTAAAACATCATAAGCTTCAGCAGCTTCTTTAAACTTCTGCTCCGCTTCCGCATTATCGGGGTTGTGGTCAGGGTGAAACTGCATTGCAAGGCGGCGATAGGATTTTTTTATCTCATCTTCTGAAGCAGTTTTTGAAACCGACAAAACTTCATAATAACATCTTTGACTCATAACATGCACAATATGTTAAATTTTTAATCTCAAAAGCTTTACGCCATTCCATCCCTAACACAGCACAATTTGGAAAAAGGTGCAAGCCGTAGGTTGGAGTTTAGTCAAGCGCAACAATACACAGGCTTATACAAACTCTTATACTGTAAAGCTATTCTTCTTGTAAATCATCCTCCTGAATTTCTTCAGGAAAAGGGGTGTAATAACTAAGATCTTCAGGAATAACCTTACCGGCAGCAATTTCACGCAAGGCTGTTACAACCTCTTTGTTGCGTGTTTCCACAAGGCTTTCATAGCCTTCACGGTACTGTTGAATGCGCTTAATAGCCATTTGCACAAGCAAAAATCGATTGTCAACACGTTCTTGGCAATCTTCAACGGTAATACGTGCCATAAAATTCTCCCATGTTATAAGATAATGTCTTTTAAGAATTTGTCTAGAAGTTCATTCTAAATTTATTAAAACTTTAAATGAGGTAAATATTTTTGATACTTAAAGCAGCTAGCGCACTTTAGCCCAATGGGGAAGCGACAAAAGCTGTGAAAATGTAAAGCCTGCTATGCATATACAAAGATTTTTGCTTTGTCAAGGAATATATGCCTAAGAAAATCAAGATGTCTACGTCGATTTATACGTGATTCTAATTTTGTAAAAATTTTCTTGGGGGAGGGACCTTTTTGGAAAAA
>CAYJHK010000006.1:0-28128 GCA_964369515.1 uncultured Desulfovibrionaceae bacterium | reverse complement strand
TGGCAAAAGTTCCCCTTCCCCCCTCAAAAAAATAATTAATCAGTGTTTCCCTAACTTTTTACTTTTGTGCGATTTTGGTGTCTTCATCTTTTTCCTGCTCGAGGCGTTAAAAAAAATTTTGCAAACTCACGTACTTGAGTACGTTCAAGTTTACAAAATATTTTTTGCCTTGCGAGCAGAAAAAATCTTACAAGCCACTCAAAATCGCACAAAAACCAGCAACCCGTACCTTTTGAAAATCTGCTAACGCAGATTATCAAAAGCACGGCCTGCGGCAAAAAATCCATCTTCAAAGTAAGTTATTGTAAAAATAAACTTTATATTCATTGAAAAACTCAAGTAGTCAAAAAATTTTTATAAGTTAATGAGAATTATTAACATATTCGGAATCACGTGCTATAGTACCTGTACTCGTAAGTTTTATCACACACAAAAGCCCATGTATTACTTACTTTTTACCAAGCTCCTGAAGCTTACTTTTCGCCTCTTCATGCCCCTGCTCTGCTGCTTTTTTCAACAAATCCTGTGCTTTTTCCATATTTTTTGCCACTCCATCACCTTCAAGATATAAAAGACCGAGCATAAATTGTGCATTCGCAAAATTCTTTTCCGCAGCCATTTCATACAATCTAACCGCTTCACGCATATCTTTTTTGACAAATAAGCCCTCCGCATAAAATCTGCCCAATTTTACTTGTGCATAGAGTTCATCCTTTGCGGCAGCTTTTTTTAAGAAATTAAATGATTTTTTCAAATCTTTTTCTACTAATGCGCCTTCCCCATAAAGATCAGCAAGGTAACAGAGCGCAGGAACATCACCAAGCTTTACAGCTTCATTGAACAAAGCCAAGGCTTTTTCAATATTTTTTTCTATTGCGTACTCTCCAAGATAGATGCTACCAAGAAAAGTCATGGCACGAGCATGACCTTGTTCTGCCGCTTTTTCGAACCAAAAAACAGCTTTTTCAACATCTTTCGCCTCTTCCAAACCATTCAGATAAAGATTCCCAAGGTTGGTTTGAGCTTGAGCATGGCCTTGCTCTGCTGCTTTTCCATACCAATATAAAGCTTTTTCTAGATTTTTTTCTGCAAAAACTCCACTTAAGTAAAAAGTAGCAAGCCTCTCTTGCGCGCTAGCATTCCCGGATTCAGCAGATTTTTGATATAATTCAAAGGCTTTTGCAACACTTTTCTCCACCTCAACCCCATCATAATAAAATGGAGCAAGCCGGCTTTGTGCGTAAGAGTCTCCCTGATCAACTGCTTTTTTATACCAATACACAGCTTTTTTGTAGTCTTGCGCAACACCTACACCACGTTCATACATCTCCCCAAGACTCGATTGTGCCTCAGCATAACCTTGATGCGCAGCCTTGCTTATTAAATCAAAGCCTTTTTTTAAATCTTTCGGAACGTCTTCTCCATTTGTATATATAAGCCCCAGCTGGGACATGGCACGCAAATTGCCGTTTGATATAGCCTTTTCATACCAAGCAATGGCTTTTTTAATATCTTTCGTTACTCCAGCTCCGTATTCATACATGACGGCAGTATTAGTTTGGCCTTCTGGGGAACCTTCTTTGGCAGCTCTTTCATACCAATAGAAAGCTTTGCTCAAATCTTCCGTTACCGCATTCCCGTTTTCATATAAAAAACCTAGGCGTATTTGTGCTAAAACGTTATTTTGCTCTGCTAATTTATGAAGAAACTCAAGTCCTTTTTTTTCATCTTCAACAGTGTTACCACTAAATATTAATAAATTCGCAATATTAACTCGAGCTCGCTCACCACCACTGGCTGCAGCTTTTGTATACCAAGACAAAGCTTTTTTGGCGTCCTTGGTAACTCCAATCCCATGCTCATACATAATTCCAATGTAAGTTTGCGCATTAATATGTCCTTGATTAGCAGCCTGTTCATACCAATAAACAGCTTTTTTTAAGTCCTGCGTCACACCATGTCCATCTTTATACAAATGACCCAATTTAGTCTGCGAATCAGCATAACCTTGCACAGCAGCTTTTTCAAAAAATTCAAAAGCTTTTTTGAAATCTTTTTCTACACCATCTCCGGATACATATGCATCACCTAAAAAATCCTGTGCATGAGCCTCCCCATTCTCAGCGGCTTTCATAATCCACTCCATGCCTTTTTGAACATCTTTTTCAGCATGTATTCCATTCAGATAATAATAACCTACATTAAACTCAGCTACACTCAAGCCTTGTTCGGCAGCTTTAAGGTACCAAGAGAAAGCTTTTTTAACATCTTTCTCAACCCCAACACCCTCTCCATAAATCACGCCAACAGAATTTTGAGCAGTAGCATGTCCTTGAATTGCAGCCTTTTCGAGCCAAAACAAAGCTTGCTTGGCATCTTTGGGGACACCATCACCAAGTTCATGCATTTTACCTAGAAAAAATTGTGAACGAACTTCGCCTTGCTCCGCTGCTTTTTTAAACCACTGCGCAGCTTTTGCACGATCTTTTTCAACACCATCACCATTGCCATAATGACGCCCAAGATTAAACTGCGCCAGAGCGCTTCCTTGCTCAGCTGCTTTTGTAAATAAGGCTACAGCTTTCTTTGAATTTTTCTCAACTCCCTTGCCATGCGCATAATAAACAGCAAGGTCGTTTTGTGAAGCAGCAAAACCCTCTTCGGCTGCTTTTGTAAGCCACTTAATCGCTTGGACAAAATCCTTTTCTCCGACCAAGCCGCTCCCAATTAAAACTCCAAGCCTGTGCTGGGCTTCGACATGCCCTTGCTCTGCTGATTTAGTGTACCAGTGCAGAGCCTCTTTGAAATCTTTCTCAACTCCAATTCCAAACTGATAATACGTCCCCAAATTAAATTGCGCTGCCGGATTTCCTTGCTGTGCTGCTTTTTTATAATAAGCAAGAGCTTTTGCAATATCTTTTTCCACACCAAGCCCATCACCGTAAATGACGCCAATGTAATTGTGTGCGACAGTATAACCTTCATCAGATGATTTCAAAAACCACTTCAAAGCCTCCTTATGGTCAGCTTTTATGCCCTCTCCGTGGAAATACATGGTAGCAAGCCGTAAGTAGCTACCAACGTTTCCTTTTTCAGCAGCCCTGCGAAAATACTCCAAGGCTTTTTTCAAGTCCTGCTTAAAACCATTTCCGCTATAATGCATGTAGCCCAGATTATGCAAAGCCGCAGCATCTTCATTATGCTCAACCAGCTGAAGATAAATCTTTCCGGCTTCCTCGTATTTTTTTTCTATTTCAAGGCCGGTAGCTCTATTGAGCAAAGCTTTTCTGTCTATATCTTCTTTTGCGTAGGAATGTGCTAGCCCAATACAAAAAAGTATGTACAAGCCAAAACACACAACACCCATCCCCTTTAATATTCTTTGTACACATTGCATATACGTATCTCTCCCGTAAAAATGTATTTTCGTAATTTGATGGTACCCCACGATTTGGAAATAAAACATTTAAACCTACATGAGTAACCGTCTTTTTTTATAATAGGAAACACTAATTGAGACCTCTGCACAATTCCTAAAGTTGACAAAATACATGGATTGCTTCGCTGCGCTCGCAATGACTTTCGTTATAAAATCAAGTCATTGCGATGAGCGAAGCGATGAAGCAATCCATGCCTTTTTGAATTGCGCAGAGGTCTCACTTCTTAAAAGATTAGGATTAAAATTCATGATTTAACGCCAACTCAATAGACTTGCATGTATAAGACTGCATCTAATCAGCATTTCCTATAATATCTAGTAAAAAAATAAGAGGAAAAAAACAATGGACATGTTCTTTTCCTCTTAAAAATTTCATATAACTACTGGCATCTTCATTAAGTATTTATGGCATATAATCCAACAAAAGAGTTCTAGCCCCTAAGCAATAGTTGTAATTATTTTCTTTGCAAACCTTAAATGGACAGAACCATATTATGGTACCATAAATGACTTTAGCTAAGCAAGTTTTAACCCGGCTGCTTGCAAAACATCACGCAAACGTTCAACATTGCCAGATTCCATTTCAACCATGGGCAAACGGAGCTCTTTTCCAATCAAACCCATGAGACTTAGCCCTGTTTTGACCGGAGCAGGGTTAGTCTCCATAAACATGGCACGATTTACCGGCATAAGTTCAAAGTGAATTTTCTGAGCCTTGGCAATATCATTTTCCTTCCAAGCAGCCACAAGCTGTGCCATTGCTTTGGGCATAATGTTGGAAGTAACAGAAATTACGCCACATCCGCCAATACTCAGCAAGGGTAATACAGTAAAGTCATCACCGGACAGCACTTGAAAATTTTGAGGACAAAGTTCCAGCACGTCGGACACTTGCGTTAAATCACCGGTAGCCTCTTTTATACCCACTACATTTTTGCATTCCTTGGCAACCCGTGCCACCGTTGCCGGCAACAGATTACATCCTGTGCGCCCCGGAACATTGTACATAACAATGGGAATATCAACGGCAGAAGCTACGGCTTTATAGTGCTGATACAAGCCTTCTTGCGTTGGTTTATTATAGTAAGGAGTAATTAGCAAAGCACCAGTAGCACCAACTTCCTTAGCAAACTTCGCAAGATGTATAGACTCATGCGTATTATTGGAACCGGCACCGGCAAGTACAGGCACCCGCCCCCTCACCTGATCCATGCAAATCTCTATAACCCTTTCATGTTCTTTGTGACTTAAAGTAGCCGATTCTCCTGTTGTTCCACAAGGAACTAAACCGTTTATGCCTTCCTCAATTTGCCACTCGATAAACGACCGATACTTTTCTTCGTCCACCTCGCCATTATGAAAAGGCGTGACCAAAGCCGTAAATGCACCCGTAAACAGCATATAACCCTCTCGAAAAATTCTAAAATGTGTGCCTGTAAGTAATTTCCTTACTGATTAAGATATTCTTTCAACTCTTTACCGGCTCGGAAAAAGGGCAAACGCTTAGGTTTAACGTCAACACTTGTGCCCGTTTTAGGATTACGTCCGGTATATCCTTCATATTCCTTAACTTTAAACGAGCCAAAACCTCTAATCTCAACTCTCTCACCTGAAAGCAAGGATTCCTTCATGCAGTCGACAAAAGTCGTTACCACAAGAATAGATTCTTCCATGGGAATGTTAGCTTCATCGGAAAGAGCTTTAATAAGTTCACTTTTATTCATATCTTCTCCTAAAAATTTATACTGTTGTCACTTACAATGCCAAAATTACAAGATTATCTTATAAAAGTAAATACCTATTCCTCTAAAATACGCAAAACACTTCTTTTTTCTAGTAAATCCAACATATTCAGCCGTAATCTTTGAATTTTTTGTGCTAAAGATTCAATGTCAACACTGGCAGGAGAACCATTTGCTATACTTAAAAAGGGCTTTTGCAAACGCACAGCTTCCACGATTTTCATGTCAGTACGCACAGAACCAAGCAAAATCGGCTCAATACCCAAAAATCGCTGGCAAGCCATGGATAATTTATTAAAGGTAGCCTTCTCTTCCTTGGGCGATTCAATGTGGTTCACCACGATCATAAAATCTTTAATACCATGCTCAGTGTATAAAATTTTGATCAGCGCGTAACCATCGGTAAGGGAAGGCGGTTCGGGAGTAATAATCACAATGCGTACCGCAGCCATTGTCGCAAAGGATTGTACCATTTCGGTGATGCCAGCTCCCAAATCCATGAAGACATAATGATATTTACTCAAAAGAGGATTTAAACGCTTGAGCAAAAGTTCACGTTGGTCGGAATCCAGCTCAACAAGCTCCGGCATACCAGATGCCGCCGGTAAAACATCAAGTCCTGTATTTAATGTATGCAGAACGTCCTTCATGTCACAATTACCAAGCAGCGCATCTTGAATGGTTTTATCCGGAGAAATTCCAAGTAAAACGTCAAGATTAGCAAGTCCCATATCGCAATCCATCAATAAAGTTGGAAAACCCATCAGTTGCAAAGCGTAGGCAAGATTCAGCGTAAGGTTCGTTTTTCCAACGCCTCCCTTACCACTCATGACACAAACGCTCATAGTTGTATTTGCCATATTAGACCTCATCACTGTCACCAAAAAGAAAGCGCTTTTCGTGGCTATGCACAAGGGTCAGCCTGTCTTCGTTTGGGTTGCTTGGTTTTTGATAAATACATAGGGCTCTGCGCTTCGTTTGCGCTTCGAGTAAAGCCGAATGTGCATGTTCTAAAAAGTCTTTTGCTGTATTTGCAGTGCCTAAATGCGAGGCAATACCTGCATATAGAGGAAGTTCTTTTTCTTGGCAAAAAACAAGGATATCATCAAGAATAAGTTGCGCTTTGAAAGAATTTGCCCCCGGTAAAAGAAGGGCAAATTGTTTAGTATCCAAAATTCCCAATCGATCACAATCAGATGCATGTTCTTTGAGGGCTGCCTGCATGATTTGTGCTGCTCTTTCAATCTCAACGCACTCATCTTGCAAACTGAGTTGCGCAAAAGTAAGATAGGTATTTGTTCGCCTTGCGCGTTCTATTTCCTGCTCCAAGTGCTTAAAAATGGGAACCGCTAAAAGTAAATGTTCAAGTATGTGAACAGGGTCTGAACTATCTTCAAACTCATTGTACGCCATTTGCAATGACGTCAGTGTATTTTCCGAGCCAAGTTCAAACGCACACCATCCCTCCAAAAGAGTATTTTTACACACTTCTTTCCAGGATTCTTTGTCAAGATTGCACATAAGCTTTGCAATGACAAAATAGGAAGGACCTTGCTGCTGCGATACTTCTTGAACTTTTGCAAGTTCTTTTTGCGCAGTCAAGAGTTCATTCAACAACTTTTCGGTGAATGACTCGCTTTTGTGCAAAAAGTCTTGTGAAGAAGGAGTATTTCTATTATTTTTTATCATGTTGATGTAAAAGGTAATCGCGTTGAAAATTATCGATGCGCCCATTCAGCACAGCGTCCACATCTCCCATCTCGGTATTGCTTCTATGGTCTTTGACTAAACGATACGGATGCATTGTATAGGTACGGATTTGACTTCCAAAGGCAATGCTGTCTTTATCGGCATACTGCGCCTGCCTTTCGGCATTTTTTTTCCGTAACGCTAAATCATACAATCTGGCTCGCAAAATTTGTAAGGCTGTTTCCTTATTATGATGTTGTGACTTCTCATTTTGACATTGCGCCGTTACTCCTGTGGGTATGTGCGTAACCCTCACAGCTGAGCTTGTGGTGTTTACACTTTGCCCCCCCGGACCGCTGGCACGAAACGTATCAAAACGTAATTCCGCATCTTTTATCTCAATATTTATATCTTGTCCGGCATCGGGGATAACGTCCACGGATGCAAAAGAAGTATGCCTGCGCCCTGACGAATCAAAGGGCGATATGCGTATAAGTCTGTGTATTCCCCGTTCGCTCTTCAGCAAACCAAATACATTTTGACCACTTATGCGCAAAGTAACACTTTTTATACCTGCTTCGTCACCATTTATGAAATCCAGTTCTTCAACTTTATACTTGTGCGCACCGGCCCAACGCACATACATACGCAAAAGCATTTCAGCCCAATCCTGAGACTCGGTACCGCCGGCACCGGGATGGATTTCCAAAATCGCATTGTACATATCCTCTTCTGCGCTTAAGAGCATATGCATTTCCGTTTCGGCGAGCAAGTCAGTGAGATCTTGCACCTGCACAGCTAAAGTTTCCAAAACTTCATCGGCTTCTTCAGAGTTTTTTTCCGAGTAATCGCTTGCAAGCAAAAGCCAATCCTGCATGTCGTTATAGGAATTTTCCAGCTGCTTTAAACGCATTATCTCTGCTTCAAGCCTACGTTTTTCTTGTAAAACAGGTGTAAGGGACACAGGATCTTCCCACGCACCCGGTTTTGCCAGTTTTTCTTCTATGAGCTGTAACTTTTTTTCGCAGCCGGCTAGGTCAAAGCCGCCTCCAAAGTGAGGTAAAACGCTCCGCCAACGGTGCGCATCGTGTTCTTAATTCAGCTAATTGTAGCATATGATATTTCTTGTTAAAATTGTTTTTGCAGAATTTTTCGTCTCTTAAAAAGAGGATAAATGCAAAATAAAAAATTTACAAGAAAAATATATGGTATGAAAGGATAAAATTTGTGGAAAAAAGTTGTTTCGGCTTTCGTTTGTGCCACACCGATAAGGGCAGTGGCTTTAAACTGTTCACCTTGCAAACGTATGCGCCCAAAATTATCCACAATGGCAGAAATACCCGTATTGGTTGACCGTACTAAAAATCGCCCCTGCTCAACAGCTCGCATAATAGCCAAATCAAGGTGCTGCTTTGGAGCAGGAGAATGGCCAAACCAACCATCATTGCTGATAATCAACAATACATTGGCACCATTTTCAACTCGTTCCTGCGCAAGGTTTGGAAAAATTCCCTCATAACAGATGAGCACGCCAAGCGCCAAGTCATTAAACCTGATGGGATTCAGCTGCGTGCCGGGAGTAAATGTTCCAACACCTTGCAAAAGAGCGTGTAAAAAATCAAATTCCAAAAAACTTGGTACATACTCCCCAAAGGGAACCAAGTGCACCTTATCATAGTATCCACCAAGCCTTCCGTCTGCGTGCAACAAGTACGCCCTATTAAACGGACGGTGCTCGCCATACATATTCTGATGAACAGCAGGTGCTCCCACAAGCAAGGGCGTTTGTATTTCACGAACAAAATCAATGACCCTTCTGCCAAGTTCCGGATCCGCATCTAAATAAAAAGGCATAGACGTTTCCGGCCAAATGAGTAGGGGTTTTATGGCTTTATCCTTTTCTTGCAGAGCATGTACGGCTTTGCGGCTTAAATCTTCGTAGATTTTCACCGTGGCCCGCTGGTTTTCCTCTTCCCACTTGATATTTTGATCCACATTGCCTTCAACCATAATTACAGAGAAAACATTTTTATCTTTAATGCTTAGCTCTGTTTCAGGGTGAATATGAAGCGTCCACGCCCCCCAAAGTAAAATAGCTCCACACCCACCAAAAGCAAGACAGGCCAAGCCAATGCGTGTCTTTTTTGTCGGAGAAGCAAATGCCGGTCGTATGCTTTCAGCACAGAAAAGTGCCACAGCAACAAATACAGCAGAAAGCCCAAGCGCACCCACAAGCGATGCCCCTTGAATGAACAACGGCCAAGGAGCAAAGGCCGAACTTAAATCAAGCCAAGCAAAACCTGTAAAAAGAAAAGATCGCACAAGCTCCAACGCATACCAAAGACTTGAAAGCGCAAGTATTCTGTACACAGGCCTGTCCGCATAGGCCTTGCCCAAGTGATGCACCAGCAGTGAAAACAAGCCCGAATATAGCCCCACATACGCAGCAATGGCCACAGCACATGGAATGGCTAGGAATAAAGGTAGCCCCCCCACCTGCATCACCGGAATGGTAAGCCAGTACAGAGCAGCTGTATTAGCCACAATGCCCAAAAGCCAGCCATAGCGAAAAGCGACGCCGCCAGTTCCGGCCTTAGCTCCCACATAATATAAGGCTACGGGATAAAGCAATGCCAAGAAAGGAATATGCACAAAATCATTGGGATACCCGAGCAACCGCCCAAGTGTACCCATGACAGCTAACGCAAAAAAAATATATAAATTGTGCGTCTTAGGCATAACTACAGGCATAATGTCTGAGCTTTCCGGCAATATAGTTACTTGGTTCTTTCAATCCAAGTTTTCCGCCTGCTCTTGTGATGTTTTTTCCACAAAAATGCGACGAATAAACTTAACATCGGCTTCTTTAACTTCAAAAGTCCAACCACTTATATGAAAAACCTCGCCCTGTGTGGGAACATGCCCGGCCTGTAAACTTAAATAACCGCCAATGGTGTCAACTTCATCGGAAACTATATCAATTCCAAGCTGTTCCAAATCTTCCAAATACGCACGTCCGGTCAGCTCATACTTTGAATCATCAAGTTCTCGAATATCGTTTTCCTTTGGCGCATCATGTTCATCTTCAATGTCGCCCACAATTTCCTCGAGCACATCTTCAATGGTAATAAGCCCGGAAGTTCCGCCATACTCGTCAAGCGCAATGGCAATGTGCAGTTTTCTCGTGCGAAACTCTTGTAAAAGTTCGAGAACTCCCTTGGTTTCCGGCACAAAAAACGGATCTCGCATAATATCATCCACAAGCATATGTACCTCGTGAATATTCACCAAATCACGCAACAAATCCTTGGCATGTACCACTCCTATAATATTGTCACGCGTGTCTTGAAAAACGGGAATGCGAGAATGCCCTGAACTTACGATACACTGGGCTGCTTCAATAAGTGGGGTTTGCGAAGGCACGCAATCAATATCCGTGCGTGGAGTCATAACATCTTGCACTTGTAAGTCATCAATACGCAAAATACTGAGGAGCATTGATTCTTCATCAGCTGCAACCTCGCCCTCAGCTCGGGCTTCTGAAATAGCCCTTTCTAAAGATTCATCATCAGTACGGCGAAATAATTTTGCAAATCGTGACCAAAGTGTACTGTCGGAGCCTGCGTCCAAGCTATCCTCCATGGTAAAAGTTAATGATAGACAAATATACTGTACTTGTCAGGAAAAAGAAAGCATAGTTCATGACCAAAAAAATCTTTTTCCAAAACCTAGTTAATTAAATTATTTACATTAAGTTCACACAATGTGCGTACTCTGCATAGAATATCTATAAAGTGGCAATATATTACAACTTCCTTCAGCTAACCATCAACTTTAGCATCATAAAAAGTGTAAATTCCCTTGCGCTTTTTTGACCTATACAATGCTTTATCGGCATTATGGTACAATTGTTCATAGTCCATGCCATCTTTAGGGAAAAGTGCAATGCCTATACTACACGAAATACTCACTTCCATGCCATCTTCCCTCAATGTTTGACGGAAAAATTTAAGAACATTATCTAATTTGACCAATAATGCACCGAGTTTTGGCATATTTTTTATGTACACAAGAAATTCATCACCACCTATTCTGCCCACAATATCGTCGCTACGGAAAATGGACGACAAGCCATTGGACAAATCCTTAATAACCGCATCCCCACAAGCGTGTCCCAAGTTGTCGTTAACCATCTTAAAATTATCCACATCGACAATGCAAAGCACGCCTCGTTGAGTACTCTCCAAGGATATTTCACGGCAAATTAAATCGGCGGTGGCAATTTTATTGTAAAGCCCCGTAAAAGCATCTCGCTGCACATCGTCCCGTAATTTTTGTAGCGAACGGGTTTCTTCATCAACATTTTTGATTTCGCCAATGGCTTTTACCATATTTTCATCGTGATCCACCCAAGCATTCTGACGCATTTGACACCAAAACCATATTCCATCAGCATTTTTAATACGCACAAGCTGCTCAGCTGTCTTTTTTCCGGTTTGCAGTGCATATTGCATGGCTTCAAAATTTTCTAAATCGTCAGGATGAATAACTGCAATACTCACAGCATGATAGTCATTATTATCGTTTGGTAAAGGATAGAGAAATTTTTTGAAAAATTGCTGGGTTGTACGCAGTTCTTTTTTTACCCAGTCATACTCATAAAGTATTTTTTCAAAATTTTCAAATATATGCTTATATCGCTCCGATGTCTTTTGATTGTGCAACTCACTCTTTTTACGTTCGGTTATATTAGTGATAATACTCCAATACCAACGTCCGCTGGAATCTTCCATACAGCGTGTAGTTTCAAGAATCCAAATCACTGTAGAATCTTTGAGCAACAAGCGATATTCTATGATGGCAAACTCTTGTCCTTCAACGTGTAAAGATTGTAGGCTGTTGCGAACTGACCAAATATCTTTCGGGTGCACAAGCGTAGACCAACAATTATCATAGTCGGATTTTAGCTCATCGCCGGTCAAATTCAAAATTGTTAAAAGCGAGCGTCCATAATCAAGCACAGTCCAGCACGCATCATCATTAAAGCGCACTACACCACAAGGGATCTCATCAAAAAGCCACTGTAGGCGATTGGCATAATGCTCTGCTTGCTTCCTGTCCTTGCGCATGGTACGCACAATAAAATAAACAATAATACCGCAAAAAAATATCCACAAAAAAGCAGCACCAAAAATAACATAAGCTATATTTGAAAGACGCTGACTTATGGCGCTTTCCGGTATACTTGTGACAACCATGAGCCCTTGATTCGGTGTTGGTGTGAAACTAAGATAATACGATACACTTCCCATGGAAATTTTTTCAAAATCCTGCCGTCCAATTTTAATACTGTGGGAAAGTCGCCTGATGACCGTAGGTTGATTTTCTAAGGATGACGCCCACACAACCAAGGCATTTTCGCCAAGTGACATGGCGGGCATTGTGCCGTCAAGCACAGTCCCATTGCTGTCAAGAATAGAAAAACTCACCTCTCTTCCTATGGTTTTGGGCAGAAAGACCTCACGTAGTCCGGAGTGTTCGGTGCCACTGAAAAGCACACCAAAATATTTATTTTGATACCGAATGGGCGTTGTATACATGTAAAGATATTCACCAACTCCGTCAACATAACCCATTGCATACAAATGCTCTCTCGTACTTAACAAAAGCTCCTTGGTTCTATCGTCAAAGGCTACACTACTGTTTGGCCTTGAAGCCAAATGCAATTTCTTATTTACATTTATATAGCCGAGAAAGCCAAACTTTTTTGCGAACCTTAAAGCTTGTTCCAAAGATTTTTCTACGTTTTGTGTTGTATCTACACTTAAAGCATACGCCAAATTGTCAGCGACTGTTTCAAGATACTCCTTATTATCCGATGAACTGTTGTGAAGGGCTTGGGCAATGTTGAGAGAGGCGGCATTTAGCGTGGTAAAAGCCTGTTCTTTGTAGGTATTTTCAAATGTTTGCACAAAAACAAAGGCAAGGCCTGTCAAAACGAGTGAACAGAGCACCAGACCGGAAATAATATAAAGTGTTTTATGCAGGGATTTTTTTAATTGCATAACGCATCTCAGGTTTTTACCAATTAATAAATTAACAAAATCCATAGAAAGCTGTCTAAAATCATCATGATTGGTCTTAGTATATTATTTTGCAAAAAAACACAAGCGAAGATTTCTCAAATCACAGGCGAAGATTTTTTTCAAAACAAAATTGCCAAAAAAAAATGGTTTTACTTTTTTATACATAATTACAGCTAAATAGATTTGAAAAACTGTCTGCGACCTCTAAAAGTATTTTGATAGACAAAGCAAAAGTTTTAAATTATACTGAACCACTTTGCGATTAAAGTGCCTATTTATAACTACATTCATTTAAAATTCTTTGGACGAGACTTTTGCGCATAAGCGCACACACAAATTTTCTTGCGTTTACATTTTCATTATTTTTTAGTCATCAGGAGGATGGATATGAAAAGATTTAAATTCTCTTGGCAATTTAAAGTCAGTTTAATTCTTCTTTTCTTAGTTAATGCGCCCTTTATCTTGGTAGCAAAAGTAGGCATGGATGTTATAGAGAATGCGCTTTTGACGGAAAAAGAAAATAAACTCTTATCCCTCACCCACATCCTTGACAGTATGCTTGGCAAACAGGGCTTTAACGAAATATTAAAAGAAAACAATGCACTTAACGGCACTCGAGATGAAAAAATTGCTGTCTTAAATTCAGTACTTACGAAAATTACCGACAGCATCATCCCCGTAAATTCCGGACTTGCCGTTGGCTACTACAGCCTAGAACTTGATGCCATAGTTGCCTATAGCCCTTCGGATAAACATCGTCATACCATCGGCGTAACCATCGACAGTGCCCATCCCGGACGAACTATTATGTCCAATAATAAAGCGGAAGTTGTGCGTGGCGATATGGTGCGAGGCGACATAATGAATGCCATGTTCCCCCTCGAAAGAGAAGGGAAGGTTATTGGATACATTTGGGCCAACGAACTTGAATCCGATGTTCAGGCACAAATTGGCGACTTAACAAGGGAAACACAAATATTACTCTTGGTGTGTTTTTTATTCACCGCCGTGATTTTATTATTTCTCTCCATGCGTACCATGCGAGACATGAACAGTGTTGTTGACGGGGTGCGCACCATACAGGCAGACCTATCACACCGCATCCCCCCCATAAGAGGTGAATTTGGCGATGTGGTAAAAAGTATCAATGATATGGCGAAAAATATAAATAAGGCCACGGAAGACAGCGTAAGAGCAATCAACGTCTTGCAAAGTGTCATGAACAATATAGAAGTGTGTATCACCGCCTACGACCCAAGAACAAGCAATATTATTTACGCCAATCCTTACACCACAACCCTCTGGGGCGTTGAAGAGGCGGACACAAAGACACGCTACACATCACTTTATAATAAAACTGAAGAAGACGTGAGACTTGCCCAAAAACTCCTATATAAGGAAAATGGCGAACCCAGCTACCAAGTGTATAATCATGAGGAGTACATGCCTGATCTGGATAAAGACTTTTTAATATCCGACAGACTTATCCACTGGCACGACGGCAGAGTGGTACATCTGCGTGTGTGCACAGACACAACAGCACGAAAAGCACTCATGGCTGCTGAGTCCGCAAACAAAGCACAACGTGATTTCTTAGCCCGCATGAGCCACGAAATACGCACCCCCATGAACGGCGTTCTCGGCATGACACGCCTTGCCATACATGATAATCCACCTGAAAAGCAGCTAACATATCTCAATAAAATTCAGTCTTCGGCCACGCTTTTACTTGGAATTATCAATGATATTCTGGACTTTTCACGCATAGAAGCCGGCGCCATGACCATAGAAAAGAAAGCTTTCGATATAGCTGAAACCATAGATAAAGTGCATGAACTCATTTTACCGCGCGTTGAAGAAAATAGTTCAAATCTTAAAGTGACTATCAATAGCAACGTACCAAAATTTGTCAGTGGCGATTCCTTACGCTTTTCTCAAATCTTACTTAATCTATTGGGAAATGCCAGCAAATTCACCAAACAAGGCACTATTACCCTATCAACATGGGCAGAACAAGGCGAACAAGGGAAAATTTTTGTTCACTGTAAGGTTGCCGATACAGGCATTGGTATGACCAAGGAACAGTTGACTGAGCTGTTTAAGCCGTTTTCACAGGCTGAAACATCGACATCACGCCGTTACGGAGGAACCGGACTTGGGCTATCCATCTGCAAAGCCTTTGTGGAACTTATGGGCGGCAATATTTCCGTAACCAGTGAGGAAGGAAAAGGGAGCATATTTAGCTTTTATGTTAAATTTGACGAATATATACACACGCATGATGAAGAAGATAAGGCCAACAGCCCATGGGCAAATACACGCTATACTGACAAAAAAGTACTGCTCGTAGAAGATAATTTCATCAACCAAGAAGTGGCTTTGGCCGTTCTTAACGATTTAGGACTGGAAGTTGAAGTGGCCAATAACGGAAAAGAAGGCTTCGAAATGTTTCTTGAAAACACTTACGATCTTATCTTCATGGATTTACGAATGCCCATAATGAATGGCTTTGAAGCCACAAAACTTATCCGCAGCAGCAAGAAAGAGGATGCCCAAACAGTACCGGTAATTGCCATGACAGCCAATGCCATGGACGAAGACAGACAAAATAGTATCATCGCCGGACTTAATGACCATGTGGTCAAACCCATCGACATCGATGAACTCAAACGTACCTTATATAAGTTTTTAATGTAAGTTTTTGTTTTTTAATTATACAAATGGCATACTTTCATATGAGACTGCTGCTTTAACTCAGCTTTTCACTTAAACTTTAAGATTTCTGCATAATTCAACAAGGCATGGATTACTTCGTCGCTCCGTTCCTCGCAATGACTTGATATTATAACGAAAGTCATTGCGAGCGCAGCGAAGCAATCCATGTATTTTATCAAATTTAAGACCTCTGCACAATTATTTTCTTATATAGCTTTATGTGCTAAGTGTGATTTTGTCTCTGCACACAAAAAAAAGTGTGCAGAGGTAAAGGCACGAAAATCAATCACTTAACGGCGAAGCAAAGCTCCGCCTATTCTTGATTTTCGGTCGCATTGACTAACGTCAACGCTCCAAAGACCTTGCGCAATCAATTGCGCAGAGGTCTTAATTTAAGAATTGTGTAGAGGTATCAAGCCTTAATTAAAATTTTCCAAAGCTTTAAGCATAAAAAAAAGGGGCAAGCCCACAAGCTCGCCCTTCGTAGAAAAGACATATATAATCGAAAAAACCGATTAACGTTTTGAGTATTGGTACCTTGCTCTCGCAGCACGCAAACCGTACTTTTTACGCTCTTTCTTACGTGCATCCCGAGTGAGGAAGCCTGCACGCTTAAGCACAGAACGGAATTCACCGTCAGAGCAAAGCAACGCACGTGAAATGCCATGACGAACAGCCAAGGCTTGGCCGGAAACACCGCCGCCACGTACATTTACTTTAACATCAAACTTGTCAAGGGACTTGGTAAGTTCCAAAGGCTGACGAATAATCATTTGCAATGTTTTACGTGGGAAATAATCCGCATAAGGACGGCCGTTTACTACAATATTGCCACTGCCTGCATACAAGCGAGTGCGCGCAGTTGCCGTTTTGCGGCGACCTGTACCGTAATCAAAATTTTGTGACATATAAATTCTCCACGCCCTTAGAATGATAAAGGAAGGGGGCTAGGGTTTTGGGCAGCATGGGGATGCTCTCCGCCAGCATACACTTTAAGCTTTTTTAACATGGCCCTTCCCAAACGATTCTTGGGAAGCATACCTTTTACAGCATTCATAATGGCAAGTTCCGGTTTTTTTATCAAAACATCCTTAAGGGCTGTCTCTTTCAAGCCGCCCACATAACCGGAATAACGATAATATTTTTTATCTTCTAATTTGTTGCCGGTGACGCGAATTTTTTCACAGTTCACCACAACAATAAAGTCGCCATTATCCATATGCGGGGCAAATTCAGGCTTGTGCTTACCGCGCAAACGGTGGGCAATTTGGGTTGCCAAACGACCAAGTACTTTATCCTCAGCATCAACTATAAACCATTCACGATTGATGTCATTGGGGGTTGGACTAAATGTTTTCATGGGAATTACTCCTCAACTCTATGAAAAAATATGATTTAGGCTCATGCGAATTCAAGAAACATGTCAGAAAATTTAACGGGTTTTGGCATGACACGCCACATAAATATGCACCAAGCGGTATGCACTCTACACAAAAACTCACACCTTGCCAAGCGTTTTTTTGCCTATTTATTTTTTTCTTACTCTTTGGGGCCACGTGATTCTGAATGTATTACTAGTAATTATTAGCAGCAACTGCACCTGCTAACTTTTTAAAAATCCTATTTTAGAATAAGTTGTTGTGAAAATAACCTTTATAATAGCTGGAAAACTCAAGCAGCTAAGAAATTTTTATATGTTAATGAGAATTATTAGCACATTCGGAATCACGTGTCTTTAGGGCTACTAATCCCAATTCTAAGCTCAAATTGCCGTATAACTTATGGAATTGTAAATCGAAGAAGACATTATGAGGGGAAAGGCAACTTTTTCACAAAAGCCACGATTCCCCTCATTTATTTAATGCTAGTCAAAAAGATAGCTTACATTATTTTTTCACTTCGGTATATTCCGCATCAACCACATCATCATCTTTATTGTCGGCAGCTTGTGCACCATCGGCTCCGGCACTGCCACCTGTGGCTGCTCCGGCATCCGCCGCACCTTGTTGCTGATAAAGCTGCTCGGCTAATTTATGCGACACAGTGGCAAGTTCTTCGGTGCTGGCCTTAATGGCGGCAGCATCCTCGCCTTCCATAAGAGTACGCAAAGCTGTAATTTTAGCTTCAATATCGCTCTTAATGGCGGCATCGGCTTTATCGCCAAGATCTTTAAGGCTTTTTTCCGTACCATAAATCAAGCTGTCAGCATGGTTACGGGCTTCGATAAGCTCTTGCTTTTTCTTATCATCTCCGGCATGGGCTTCAGCCTCACGCACAAAACGTTGAATATCTTCTTCTGACAAGCCTGAAGAGTCAGTGATTTTAATGGATTGCTCCTTGCCCGTACCAAGATCCTTGGCCGAAACATTCACAATACCGTTGGCGTCAATGTCAAAGGACACTTCAATTTGCGGAACGCCGCGTGGGGCCGGTGGAATGCCGGTCAAATCAAAGCGAGCCTTGGTCATATTGTCACTGGCCATGGGGCGTTCACCTTGCAATACATGGATGGACACAGAAGGCTGATTGTCGGCAGCAGTGGTAAATGTTTGGCTTTTACGTGTGGGAATGGTGGTATTGCGCTCAATAAGCTTAGTAAACACACCGCCCATGGTTTCAATGCCAAGGGAGAGCGGAGTTACGTCAAGCAAGAGCACATCCTTCACGTCACCGGCCAAAATGCCACCTTGAATAGCTGCACCCATGGCCACAACTTCATCGGGGTTCACGGTACGGTTGGGTTCTTTGCCAAAAAATTCACCCACTTTCTTTTGCACCAGCGGCATACGTGTCATACCACCAACGAGCACAACTTCATCAATTTGATTAGCAGAAAGCCCGGCATCGGCAAGAGCTTTGCGGCATGGCTCAATGGTACGATCCACCAATTTTTCCACCAATTGCTCAAGCTGCGAACGTGAAATCTTAACGAGCAAGTGCTTGGGGCCGTTTTGGTCAGCAGTAATAAAGGGCAAGTTGACTTCCGTTTCCATGGAGGTGGACAAGTCTTTCTTGGCTTTTTCGGCGGACTCTTTCAAGCGTTGCAAAGCCATGCGGTCTTGGGAAAGGTCGATGCCATTATCTTTTTTGAACTCTTGCACCAAGAAGTCGATGACGCATTGGTCAAAATCTTCGCCGCCAAGGAAGGTGTCGCCATTGGTGGCACGCACTTCCACAACGTTGTCGCCAACTTCCAAAATGGATATATCGAATGTACCGCCGCCAAGGTCAAAAACAGCTATCTTTTCATTGGCTTTACGATCAAATCCATAAGCCAAGGATGCAGCCGTGGGTTCGTTGATGATACGTTTTACTTCAAGGCCGGCAATACGTCCGGCGTCCTTGGTGGCTTGACGCTGGGCATCGTTAAAGTAAGCAGGTACGGTGATGACAGCTTCATTTACGGTTTCACCCAGATAGGCTTCGGCGTCAGCTTTAAGTTTTGCCAAAATCATGGCCGAAACTTCCGGCGCACTGTAGGAGCGACCGTCCACTTCAACAGCGGCATCGCCATTGCCGGCAGCCACGATGGAATAAGGGGAGTGCTCTTTCCAGCGCCCCACTTCGGGCGTATCAAAACGGCGTCCCATAAGACGTTTCACAGCAAAAATGGTGCGCTCCGGATTGGTTACAGCTTGACGCTTGGCAATTTCGCCCACAAGGCGTTCTTTATCGGTAAAGGCTACCACGGAAGGGGTCGTGCGTCCGCCTTCGGGATTGGTAATGCATTTGGGGTCTTTGCCTTCCATGACAAAAACACAGGAGTTAGTGGTTCCAAGGTCGATACCTATAATCTTAGACATAAAAAAATTCCTCCTCAGGATTCTTGCGAAATATATTTTTACCCTTTCGGGAAAGTAGTGAGTTCAAATAGACAAGCAAGTATTTGCGCCTACAACTTCTTGCGACAAAATGTAAGTCATATTGAGAGTTCGTCTAGGGGGTAAGGAAATATTTTTCTGAAATTTTTTAAAAAAGAAAGCCCCAAGCATTACAAATGTACGCTGAGGCCAACAACTTTTCTATGCAAAAAATTAATAATCACAGATTGTTCCGACATGAAAACGAGCATATCTATTTATGCAAGCCAGCGTATCCTCTTCATAATGGGAAACAAGAATTATATGCACATGCCCATGCAGCGTTTCTTCTTCAAGTATGTTTCGCATGGCAAAGTAGGAAGTTTGGTCTAAGCCCGAAAAAGGCTCGTCGAGCAAGAGCAATTGCGCATCGCCCATAAATAAACGTGCCAAGAGTATACGACGCAGCTGTCCGGTGGAAAGCGATCGAATATGGCGATTTTCAAGGGATTGTAGCTTAAAACGACGCAATAAAGCTTGCGCCTTGGCAATTTCATGTTCTTCATAATGACGATAAACACCTTGTACCGAGTCAAGGCCGGAAAGTACGCATTCCAGCCCGTTCACATCATAGGCATAAGTTTGTTGCTGTTTTGCACCAAGCAGGCCAATAGAACGGCGAATATGCGCAAGCTCCGTAACATTTTCACCCATTGGTTCATGCCGCAAAAAATTACGCTGTATAGTGCCGCCGTCAAAGGCAACATGCTCATCACCGGCAAGCAAATGTAAAAATGTGGACTTACCCGAACCGTTTGCTCCAAGCAGTCGCCAATGTTCACCCGCTCGCCACGTCCATGAAATATTCTGCAAAATGGCTTTTCTTTCAATGAAAACCGTAGCATTTTGAATGTCAATGAAGACGTCATCGCTCGTAGATACATTGGGACGATTGTCATCTTTTGCATTACCTGCATCTGCGCGGGACTGTTCTGCCGGCGAAGAATATGTGGAAAAAGATTGCGCAGGCTTTGCTCGTAAGCTGCCTTGTTCTAAATTATAAACATGCTCAATCCATGGAGGAATGGCATTGGCTCGATGATCACTCAACACCATGCTACACGGACAATCTTGCAAGATTTTTAGAATATGCGCTCGTTGCGCCCCATCCAAGCCGTCCAAATATTCATCAAGCAAGAGCACCTGTGGTGAGCGCAATAAAGCCCTGCCAAGCAAGAGCAAGCGTAACTGCCCTTGAGAAAGGGTGCAGGCCGCTTGGTGCAATAAATGTGTGCAATTCAAACGCTCCGCCATAAGTTTGACGGCGTTTTTTTGCTCGGCATCCGGAATAAAGTAGAGCAATTGCTCCGATGCCGAAGCAGAAAATGCCGTCAATAAAATATCCTCACCGCTCAGCCGCCATTCATGCCGCACATAATTTTCTTGCTTTGCATGGGAAACAAGGGCAGCCATACGCCGTCCCATAATGGGCGACTGCTCTGCCCTACCCTGCATATACCAAGTGATAGCGCCATGGCTTATCCATGTTTCTCCGCACAATACCCGTAAAAAAGTGGATTTTCCACTGCCATTGGCCCCCAAAATGGCCACATGCTCTCCTTGCTTTAACGTAAAGTCAACATCACGCAAAACCTCTTGGCAAAAGCCGGCATGGCGTAAGTTTACGTGTACATTTTCAAGGCGTATGAGCTGAGAGTTATCCATTAAAATTCCTGTTCAAACATTATGTTACGGCAAAACCACACGCTGTGCTTATAGCCATAAGAACGGGCATAGGCTTCCAGCTTATCAAAATCTGCGGCCACATCCTGAACATTATGCGCATCGGATGCAAAACTTATGGGCAAATGCATGTCCGCCGCCAGTGTCATAATTTCCTTACAAGGGTAAATTTCTGAGCACATCTTGCGCAAGCCGGCCGAAGAAATCTCCAGCGCCATCCCCTGCTGCTTCATAGCAGTCAGTGCTTCAGCGACCAATAAAAGATTGTTTGCTTGTGCAATCCATTGATGGAAAATATTCACGGAAAAAATTTTTATAAGGTCAAGGTGTGCGGCAATATGGAAAAGACCGCTGTGCGCCATATGAGTTAAAGTCTTAAAATATTGTGTATAATGCTCATAACATTCCTCGACGCTAAAACATTGCCAATGGGAAGCTTGATCGTCAAAACCCCATTGTCGCAAAAAATGCACCGACCCGATAAGATAATCAAAATCATATTCAGCCAAGGATTTTTGTATGAAATCAAGCTCTGCATCAAACCAATCCATTTCCATTCCAAAGAGTATTTTCCCGGGAAATTCACGCTGCAATTCTTGCACTTCACGCACATATTGCGGAAAGTATTTCGTCAATCTGTCTCGATATTCCTGTGTGTAGGTATAATGAAGCGGCCTTGGGGAGTGTTCTGAAAAACCAAAAAGTTCAATCCCTTTTTTCTGAGCAGCTTGCCACATTTGCCGTGGCGTATGCCGCCCGTGGGAATAGAGGGTGTGGTTGTGTAAATCGCATCGTATCATATTCATATCCTTTAATATTTTCCAAAGTGAGGTGGCAAGGTTTGCGCATAACCATTTGAACTGTGCTCTAAAATACTGTGCAATTTCTCTTCGGTGCGTAAAAGTCTTTTCTCCAGCATATCAATATATTTTTGCTGTGTTTGCAAGGCATCATCCAATTCTTTTAGGTTTTTTTCTTGAAAATACAGATTTTCTTCCAGATGCGCCAGCCTTCCTTCCATGTCGTTCATCTCGTTCGCCTCGTTCGTCTTGCTCACGTCGCTCGCCTCGTTCATGTTTGCCATGATTTTTCCCCGTATTTTTTTTATTCGCTACAGCAGGCAACCTTGACAAGCGTTTATCGCCTGTGGGTACCAAAATCCCATGCTGCCGCAAACGTTCGGCATCGCTTCTTGCCACATAAATCGGCTCTTTCTCCGTATCAAGTTTCGTATAGAACATGGCGGTGGCAACAGTACCCGGCGTTGGTATAAAGCACTGTACCTGCTGGGGCTTCCAGTTTCTTGCCTTAAGCCACGCCCCCAAAGCTCGCATATGCTCAAGCGTACAACCGGGGTACGCACTCATAAGATACGGTACCACATAGTGTTCCCTACCCGTCTTTTGACAATGCTTCTGGAAGGCTTGCAAAAATGTTTCGAAAATATGCAAGGGAGGCTTGCGCATGGCATATAAAACCTCTGCCTCGCTGTGTTCCGGTGCAATTTTCAGCTGTCCGCCGGTAAATTCCTCGGTATAGGCGTGAATAGCCGCAGGCTCGTGCATGGCTATGTCAGCACGAATACCACTGGCAACACGCACATGCTTGACGCCCGGCATGGTTTTCAACGTGCGCAAAAGTTCAATATGCGGCATTTGTGGTGTAGAAAAAAATGAACACACCTTGGGATGACAACAAGAAGTCCGCTTACAATCACCTGTATTGGTACACTTTCCCTGCCACATATTGGCCGTCGGCCCCCCCACATCGGAAATACTACCCCGAAATCCACGCATACGGGACAGCGATGCCACTTCTTGCACAATGGACTTGGCCGAACGAGAACTCAATTTTCTCCCTTGATGTAAGGCCAACGAACAAAACGCACAACCGCCGCCGCAGCCTCGATGCGCTGTAATGCTTGTGCGCAACATTTCCTCAGCCGGTATGGCTGCCGTATACATGGGATGCGCCGCCCGTTGAAACGGAAGACTATAAAGCGTATCCATTTCATCTTCTTGCAACGGCAATTGTGGAGGTGCGATGATCAATTCTCTCGTACCAAAGCTCTGGCGCAAGCAAGGTGCTTTTTTTCGTGCATATGGGCGACCACTTTTTGTTGCGCCAAAAGAACCCAGATGCACCTGCCGTTCAAGTTGTAGGGTCACGTCCATTAGCAAGGAAGCAGCGGCAAGCATTTCGTCGTGACTTGGCATATCCTCATAAATACATTCCGGAAAATACTCACCAGACTTTTGCATAAAAGCCGTTCCCGCAATGTTTTTTAAGTCCTGCCCTGCCTCACAGCGCCGTGCAATGTCTAATATGGCTCGCTCGCCCATGCCGTATACAAGCACATCAGCCTTGGCATCAAGCAAGAGAGAACGGCGTAAACTATCGCTCCAAAAATCATAATGCGTAATACGCCTAAGCGATGCTTCAATCCCACCCAAGACCAAGGGCACACCCGGGAAGACTTGTCGTGCAAGATTGGCATAGACAATGCTCGCTCTATTTGGCCTTGCGCCGCATTTTCCACCGGGAGTATAGGCATCTTCGCTGCGTTTTTTGCGAAAAGCCGTGTAATGCGCCAACATTGAATCCAGTGCGCCGGCTGTTATACCGGCAAAAAGACGTGGCCTGCCCATACGCAAAAGCGCAGCATGGGCTTGTTTACTGTCTTGCCATGCAGGCTGAGCACAAATCCCCACTTTATAGCCATGTGCCACCAGCCAGCGACCAAGCAGAGCAACGCCAAAGGCCGGATGATCCACATAGGCATCACCGGTGATAAGCAAAATATCCAGACAATCCCACTTGAGGCTGTCCAGCTCTTCCTTGCTCATGGGTAAAAACGTCGGCTGCTCAAGGGCAGCAGATACAAAGTTTTGCACATTAACCCCTTATCAACTTAGAGCTATTTGTCTTTCGGAGGCTTAATAAGCATTGGTGATTTAGACGCCGGCTTTTTATCTGTTTCGTGCTCTTGCATACCCTGCATATGCTTTGCTTGAAAGTCCATCCATTCTTTACGATTAATGCCCTTATCTTTATCGGTATCAATGATACCAAACACGGCATCCGTCATTTGCGGATAGGCTTTCTTAAATTCCGTGGCATCAACGTTGCCATCTTTATCGCTGTCCATATTAATAAATTTTTCTTCCGCCATTTGTGCGGCCTTTCCGGCATCTTCTTTAGAGGACGTGCCGGGCATGGCATGGGCAAAAGCTGTAATACTTAAAAAACAACAAATTATAACTATTTTTTTCATTTTCTACCTCCATATAACTATGACCTATTACTTACGACATGTACGCACGCTTGTAAAGAGCGAACAATGCGCTTAAAACACCATTTACGATAACCATAAACACATAAAACAATTATCATAATGCAAAATGTCCACTAAGATATAACTGCACTTATTTTTTTCGGGAGCAGGGCTTTATGGCTTGACCTTGCAACAAAGCTGTCTTATTATTTGTTCATTATGAACTGGGACTGGGATAAATTACAAGAAAAACGGCAGAGGCAGTCGCGTCAATCTCCTTTTGGAGGCGACAGACGTCAAGCACCTTCAAATGATGCTGACGGTGGCGACAGAAACGACCGCAATGATAATCGTGAGGGGAATATGCAAGACCCTCATGCAGGTCAAGGCGGTGGTGACGGAAACAACAACAGCGGCGGCAATCGCAAACCACCCTACTATTCTAACAAAAACCCCAATAATCCTTTGAAAGATTTCTCATCTAAGCTTAGCGGCAAGGGTGTGTGGCTTCTTGGCGGTGGACTCTTGGTTCTTTGGCTTTTGTCGGGTATTTTCATCGTAAACCCCGACGAAGAGGGCATTGTTTTACGCTTTGGAAAATATGTCCGCACAGTGGGTCCCGGACCGCATTATCATCTACCTAACCCCATCGAGACCGTCTACAAACCAAAAGTAACGCAAGTGCTTCGTGGAGAGGTTGGCTTTCGATCTGTGGGGCAAGGCTCTACTTTTCAACAAGGACAATTGCGCACTGTACCCGAAGAAGCTTCCATGCTCACCGGCGATGAAAATATCGTCAACGTGCAATTTAGCGTCCAATATAAAATCAGCGATCCCGTTGAATATCTTTTCAATGTGACCAATCAGGCTGCTGTGGTACGCAATGCGGCAGAAGCGGCCATGCGTGAAGTTATTGGCAAAAGTATGATTGATTCTGCGTTGACCGATGGTAAGATCCGCATTCAAAGTGATGCCACCGAATTACTCCAAAATATTCTCAATCGTTACGAAGTGGGCGTACAAATTATTGCAGTGCAATTACAAGACGTGCATCCACCGCGCGAAGTGGTGGACGCATTCAAGGATGTTGCCTCTGCACGAGAAGACAAAAGCCGTATCATCAACGAGGCCGAAGCGTATCGCAATGAGATTTTGCCAAAAGCAAGAGGGCAAAGCGCAGAGCTTGTCAATCAGGCTGAAGCTTATAAGGAAACACGTATAATGACAGCACAAGGTAGAGCCAGTCGCTTTTTGGCTGTGCTGGAAGAATACAATAAATCGCAAGATGTAACTAAAAAACGCCTTTATTTTGAAGCTATGGAACAAATACTCACCAATGCGCACGATAAAATTATTGTGCCAAGTTCAGCGGCAGAAAGGGTCTTACCCCTACTTCCCTTACCCATAAGCGGACAGGGTGAGCAACGGGGAACGCAGCAGGGAACTCCCAAGCAGACCAAAAATGAGAGAGGAGCGCAATAATGTCTAAAAATCCTCTTTTCTTAGTTATTGCAGTTTTTGCACTTGTCGTCCTTGGAGGACAAAGCTTTTTTATTGTTCACGAAACCGAAAAAGCTATTGTCTTACAACTTGGCGTACCAACAGGAACGGTTTACGAAGCTGGTTTACACTTTAAATTACCCTTCATCCAAAATGTAATTTATTTTGATTCACGCATCTTGGATTATGATGCTCGCCCGACAGAAGCATTCACAGTAGATAAAAAAGCTATTGTTCTAGACAATTATGCTCGCTGGCGTATTGCAAATCCTTTGCAATTTTATCAAACTATGCGCACCATTCCGGGCGCACAAGCAAGACTTGATGACGTAGTTTATTCACAACTGCGTGCCCTTGTTGGCGGATATACATTAACAGAGGTTGTCTCTTCGCAACGTGCGAAAATAATGGAGGAAGTTACACAGCGTGTTGCTAGCTTAATGAAGGATTTCGGGGTAGAAGTGGTAGATGTGCGCATTAAACGCACGGATTTACCGGCTGAAAACCAACGTGCTATTTTTGAACGTATGCGTGCCGAACGAGAACGTCAGGCGAAACAATACCGCTCGGAAGGTGTTGAAGAATCGACACGTATTCGCTCAGATGCTGATAAGCAAACAGCCGTTATTTTAGCTGAAGCTAATAAAAAATCTGAAATTATTAGAGGCGTAGGCGATGCCGATGCTGCAAAGATTTACTCCAATGCTTTCGGAAAAGCTCCTGAATTTTATGAATTTCAGAAAGGGCTTGAAGTATTAAGTAAGTCTTTACAAAAGAATAGTCGTATCGTTCTCTCGCAAGATGATCCTGTATTGGCTCCTCTTCAATCAAAATAAAGACGTGTTTAATAGTAACAAACACAAGTGAGAAAGTTATGTCCCAATTTTTTAAAGAAGCATATGAACGAATAAAATATGCAACCGGAACGAAAACACAAGTAGAGATTGCTGAAGTTTTGGAAATTAGGCAATCCAGTATTTCCGATGCTAAGCGCCGTGACTCTGTCCCCGGTGATTGGTATATGAAACTTTTTGAAAAATTTGGCTTAAATCCGGATTGGATAAAACAGGGCGTCGGCCCCATGTACTTACGAACTGAATCAGGCTATGAACCACAAGATGCACCGGCACAAGGACTTGCCGAGTCGCATGTCTCTTATGGTGAACCTGCCACAAAAAGCGTTATGCTCACTGTGCACGGAATGGCTTGTGACTATAAAGACGGCGAGGAACTGCCGCAACTACCTCAAGTAGGTAAAATTTCCATAGCACTTTCGTTTGCCTCACCCGGAATTATGGTTTTACGCAACGAAAGCCCCTGTATGCAGCCTTACATTTCACGAGGAGCATATCTGGGCGTTGACACAACCCTAAAAGTTCCCATATCGGGCATGATTTACGCACTTTATTGGCCTCACGAAGGACTTGTGGTGCGCAGAGTGTTCTTGGAAAACGATGACATTCACTATAATTTACAATGTGATGCAGAAGGCTTTGCGCAATCGGTTTTAGCCGCAAAGCAACTGAATATGCGCATTCTTGGACGGGTGACATGGGTACTGCAAAAAGTGTAGCCCTTTTCACTTTCCTATTACACGTTTAAGACCATTACATATTTACCGAAGGAGACATGGGTTGGGTATAGCCTCAGCCGGACATGTCTCCTTTTTCTTTTATAAAATTTGCTTTAGAATATTTTAAGACCTCTGAGCAATTCATTGCGCAAGGTCTTATTTTTGTGGGGGGAACTTTTGCTAGCGCCAAAAAGTTCCACTCTGCTCTCGATTCCCGTAAAGCTCGAAGACTCGCTAACGGGAACGCTACGCGCCCTTTGGGTCGGCCCCACACCCCCCTCAAAATGCGCTTTCCGCTTTTTTCTTCGAAAAAAGCTTCACTAGGGTTTTATAGTATTTTAAGTTGACATTACTAATGTCAACTTATTAAAGGCACACTTGCTTCGGCACTTAACAGCGCAAATAAATTGCGCTTATGCCTACGCAGTGCTTGACTGCCCTCGCAGTCAAGATAGTAATTTCAACTGAAATTACTATATATGTAACTTTGCATTAAATATGCCTGTAGCACTACAATTTACGAAGTAAATTGTGGTGCGTGTGAAAAGTTTTTGGGGGAGGGGGTTT
>CAYJHK010000005.1:0-28575 GCA_964369515.1 uncultured Desulfovibrionaceae bacterium | reverse complement strand
TTTTCCAAAAAGGTCCCTCCCCCAAGAAAATTTTTACAAAATTAGAATCACGTGATTTGGTAGTGGAAGGCAAGTATTGGCAGGGGGTGAAGTTTTAGGGTAAAATAGTATGTTGAAAGAAGGTAGGGGAAGCTTTTGCTGCTCTTGCTAAAAGTTCCCCTTCACCCTTCAAAAAAATTAATCAGTGCTTCCTTCAGCATTTTTGCTTTCTGTTTCTTGTGACTGAGAGCCATCGTCGGAACTGCTTTCCTTCTGGTCAGCGGTTTCATCTTTATCGGCTTCGTCTTTCACTTCAGAATTAGTTTCGTCGGCTTTCTTTACTTCGGTTTTTTCTTCAGGCTTAGCTTCTGTGCCGGATTTTTCTTCGTTGATCGGAGTTTCTTTGGGCTGTGCTTCCGGTGTTACTTCTTCAGCAGTATTTTCACCTTTGGCAGCGTCATCCTTGCCGAAAACTGATTTAAATTCAATGGTTTGTTTATTCAAAATATCAACGATTTCTTGAGTTATATCTAAAGATTTATCATAGGAAAGTGCAGTTTCCGAGCTAAGAATCATCATTAAATTATGTTTGGTACGATATTCTTCGACAACTCGAAGCACAAGGTCGTTCATAATGCTTGAGGCATTTTGAATTTCCGCTTGCAACCGTTGCTGAGCCAAACCATAAAACATCTGCATTTCTTGCTGTATTTCGGCATTTTCAGGATCTGCCTTGAGCTTTGCTTGCAAAGCAGCCATTTCTTCTTGACTCTCGGCTTGAATTTTTGTTTGAATTGAACCTATGAACTCCATGGCATCTTTGCTCAGTTTACTGTCTCGTGAGATGCGTGCTGTATCCACAATTTTAATTTTACTTTCCATGTCAGGTGTGGGAACTTTTTCTGAGCTTTCGCAAGCGGTTAAAAAAATCATGAGCGAAAGTAAAAGAGGAAGAATACGTAACATAAAGAACTCCTAAATTATTACAGAAAGACACGCCGGTCCGCTGCAACGGAGTTTTTGTGTTTTTCTTTGTTTTTAAAATATACTATAATAGATGAACCAAATATATCTTTTTCATAAATTATACAAGGGAAATTTTGTAGAATTTTTTTTTACGATTTTACCGATTTAGCTTATGTCATGGGGTGCTCTTCTTTAAGTGTTAACTTTAGTAAAAACTATAAACCGGCATAATCCAAGACATTATTTAATCCGACACTGCTAGAGTTGATCGAAACACCGTCAATGCGATGGCGAGTCATTTTCCAAGCTTCTAAATCCAGATAGTCTATTTTTCCGGTGCTTTGCTGAGAGATATGCTTTTGAACAATATTTAAAACATCTTCAATGTCAAAATAGATTCCTTCAAAAGCTATTTGCAATGAACCGGCATTATAAATTAACATTTCAGAAAGTTCCATAATATCCGAACCTAAAAAAAATGGCCGTAAATCTTGGACAATTGCAGGCGAAACGGAGTTTATATCCCCATAAACTTTTACTAACACGTGTGATATCATGGCTTTTTCTGATTATTATCCACCGCAGGCATACATAAATTTCGTTCTCTTGCCGTCATAAGCCCTTCACAGTCTCCAAGGCTACATGCACGGCTAAAATCTTTACACATAAGTTCAAAATTCTCTAGGAGCATAAGTGTTGCGCCGCGCGCACGTAACCACGGAACTGTATCCGGCTCCAGTGCCAGTGCGGCATCAAAATCTACCTTTGCCATGGATGGTTGCTGCAAACGCAAATGCCCAAGCCCTCGAATATACAAGGCATACCCACGATCGTTTTGCAAGGCAAGCGATGTATTGACACTTTTGAGGGCATCGCTTGTGGCATCAAGCTGCAATTGCACTTCACCAAGACAAGCCCAAAGCAAGGGTAGTTTAGTACTCAATGTGACTGCTTTTTGTAGAATTTTCAATACCTTCTGTGGTTCTTGCCAACGCTCGTTAAAGTAACCCAATGCTTCATCCAATAGCCACAGTGCATCAAGGGTTTTTGCCACTTCCAAGGCTCGAATTTCAAGAACTTGTGGTGCTAAAACAGGTGTTTGCTGCTGAAGTCCTGAAGCAACAAGCAAATAATCTTCACCCCGCTTGGAATTTTCAAGCAAAAGAGTCAACCATTCAAGACGCATGTCCAGCAAGGTTTTTTCAGACAAATAACGATTGATTTCAAAAGAAGTTTTTACACTCTTAGGTTTTAAACGCACGCTAATTTTTACATCGCCGCGAGGTTCATTCTTTAACTTTTGTACTTGAAAAAAAGGTAAATAGAGCTGAGAAATCAGTGCCATTTGCAAAAAATCTTCTTTTATGCCAAATGCTAAAACTTTATTTTGAGACAATTCCTTGTGCACATCTCGAAGAACTTGCAAATAAAGCATGGACTTTACAATATTTATTGAAGAATGTGTTGAAATCCCCTTAGCGTTTGAAAACGTTAAGGATCGTGTGGTGTTCATCGTGTCGGCGAAAGCACTGTTTGCACTAAATAGCTGGAATGAAAGCGCAAACACTAGGCATGATAACGCTCCACAAAAGTGAGCGCACCAAAAAAATAGGTTCCCGGTGCGCTTTATGCACAGCTTTTTCACAAAATTGAGCTGTATTTCCATATATTTATTTATGGTTTTAATTTGTATCCAATGACAGAATTTACTTTATCAACGCCCGGCCGTATCATTTCTTGAACGGTGCTCTGAATCAGTTCAGTTGCAGTTGAAGTGGAGATGATGCCGGCTACACTTTGACTGGCAGAAAGGTTTTCGTTAATTATCCTCGCACCTTCGAAGTTTTGCAAATACACTTCGGCAACCATACTCACACGCAACTCTGCAATGGAAACTTCTTTTAAGGTGGCTTCAGTTATTGCGCCTGTTATGATGTGACCGGCTCCGGCTCTTCTGGCTTGAGCAATGGAGTTGGCGAAAGAAACTTGGATGCCGCGACGTGATAGGGCATCGGCAAATGAACGGCTTACATATTCGGGAATAGAGCTTGTGCCTTCAAAAGTCGTACTGTCACTGCGCGTACCCAGATGTGGTTGACTTCTCTTGTCCTTAAAAAGCACGACAGTTGCCCTTGGTGCATTGGGAGCCGGTAAAAGCGAGCTATCCTTAGCAGGATATGTTAAGGGCACAGTATTGTTTGGCCCGCAGGCGGTACAAAAAAATGCCATAATGGTAAAACTCAAAAGCATATTCAGCATTTTAAAATTTACACTAAACTTCATGTAAAATTCCTCCAAACCTAAAAATTTTCATATGGACAAAGATTTAATTTTGTCGTTAATTATGTCTATGCTTTACATTCATTTCTTTCGAGATGCAATAAATTATTCTTAAGCAAAGTTTATGCAGGTTCGTTTCGTTGTGGTTAGTAATGCATTCATGTAAGAAAATTATCTTTTTAGTGTATTGCTGTAAAGTGAAACTTCCGCATAACTGTCGAGAAATATAAAACAGTACAAAGCAAACAAGAAAATTTCACCTTAATAGTTTATAATAGTATTAATTATCGTTATTGTATGTTATCCAATCAGCAGAAATTATGTCCATTTGGTATATTTCACCGTTGGGGCACACAGCAAAATGTTTATGCGCAACAAATCTCTCTGTTCTATTTTCACCATACTTAAATGTTTTACACATTAACCCTTGAATAGTATCCGTACCGCTTTCCAAAATGGCTTTGCCTTCCATTTTTTGAGCAAGCGCACGCATAAGAATGTTACCGGCATCATCTTGCCTCATATTTTGCGAAGAGTTTGCATTTGCGCTTGAAGCAATAATAATAAAATTTTTTTCACTCAACTCATCTTTAAGGTCCAAACTAAAAAAAATGTTCGTGCAATAAACTAAGAATAAACATAAAATAAACGTTTTAAAAATATACTTAACTTTCATATTATTCTCGATGTGATTTGTAAACTCAATTAAATTATAAAACCCAACAACAGTTTTTAGTCGGAATACTTTCGCTACACTCAAATTATTTAATGTAAGTCGGAATATTTATAAAAACTTCACGAGTAAATGTAATAATACGCTCCATAAGCCATGGCAATGCCAAAAGCAAGGCAATAAACATGGACACAACTTTAGGAATAAAAGTCAATGTCATTTCTTGAATTTGCGTTGCAGCCTGAATAATACTTACAACAATACCAACGGTAAGGCCCACGCCAAGCATGGGCAGCGCCATCATTAGACACAATTCAATGGCTTGTCTACCAAAGCCGATTACAAATTCCGGTGTCATAACGTATCCTCTTATTTATAAAAGAAAGGAGTTGACCAGCGAACCTACCAATAAATTCCAACCGTCAACCATTACAAAGAGCAATAGTTTAAAGGGCATAGAAACCATCATAGGCGGCAACATCATCATCCCCATAGCCAGCAGAACGCTTGAAATAACCATATCAAGAACCAAAAAAGGTATATAAATCAAAAAACCGATGGTAAAAGCTGTTTTTAATTCACTGATAACATAAGCGGCAGCAAGCATCATTGTCGGTACTTCGTCTTTATTTTTAGGTGCTTCCATGCGAGATATGGCATAGAAAACAGAAATGTCCCTTTCTCGAGTATGCTTAAACATAAACGTGCGCAAGGGGATTTGAGCACGTTCTAAAGCTACACGATAGTCAATTGTTTCAGATAAGTATGGTTGCAATGCTGTATCATTAATTTCCTTACCCACAGGAAACATAATCACAACTGTCATAAAGATGGCTAACGATGCTAAGATTTGCGTAGGAGGAAGTTGTTGTACACCCATGGCTTGGCGTAAAAAGCTAAAAACTATAATAATACGAGTAAAGCTTGTTACAGTGAGCATGATTGCAGGAGCAACGGATAAAATTGTCAACAAAAACAATACTTCAAGTAAAATCGAAACTTTTTCAGGTGAAGATGCTCCGCCCGAAAGCGTTAATGACATGGGGGGTACGACTAAATCTTGGGCAGCATGAATTGCACTGGGAGCAAAAACAACGATACTCAAAAGAATAAAAGCACAAAAAGAGCATCTTGAAAAAAAATTATTCATTGTTTTTGTGAACTTTGTCAGAGTTTGTGGCCACAATATCATCATTGGTATTACGCAAAGCATATTCCTTTCCGTGAAGATGTGTACCATCTTCATGATCAGCATATACGGCATCATCCAAATGAGATTGAAAATCCACGTTACCTTTTCCACCGTTAACCTCTATTTCTTGTAAAAGCGTAATTTGATGCTCAGTCACTCCAAGCAAAAGCCTTTTATCCAAAAATCTTACTACTGTCAGCCCTTTACGTGGGCCAAGTGGCAACTGCGCCTCCATACGCAAACCATTGTGAGGAAAAGCCCCCGGTTTTGGAATGAAATTAAATCGCCCGTATCTGCGCAAAAGCCACACCAGCCCCCAAAGTGCCGCCAAAAGCAAAAGTAAAATACCAATGGATTGAAAATACCCTCCCCAAGTAAATCCATCACCTGCTGATAACTTGGGACTTACTCCAACTTCAAGAGTTGTATTTGCCGAGACATTCCCATCTATTTTTAAAGGCTGTGCAGTCTCTTTCTTCAAATCATTGCCATTTGATTGCAATGTGGGAGAATTTTCCGCAGCAATTGCCTTTTCATGCAAAGTATTCTGAGTGCTATCCAAGCTGTTTTACTCTTTCCATGGGGCTGATAATGTCTGTGAGGCGTACACCAAATTTTTCATTAATAACAACTGCTTCTCCTCTGGCAACCAACTTACCGTTCACAAATACTTCAAGTGGTTCGCCGGCAAGTTTATTCAATTCAACAACCGATCCTTGCCCCAATTGCAATAGTTCATTAATGAGCAAGCGCGTGCGCCCAAGCTCCACCGATACATCGAGAGGAATATCAAGGATAAAGTCCAACTCACGTTTTGTACCATCCACAGTGGGGCGTTTAGCAATGTCTGACATATCTTTAAAAACAGCATCGCTGGCTTGAGAACTCATAGATTTTGTCCATGATTTATGGCTGGATTTTTCCTCGTCTTCGGCTAAAGCCTCTGCCCAACGTGAAGCTAAACTCGCATCATCTGAAGAGTCAGCTCCGGAAGCTAAATCGTCGGCAGATGGAACTTTGCTTCCACTTTGCTGATCCGCCTCGACCAAATCTCCACCTTCACTACCTTCATCTTCTTCCATTTGTGCAGCCCATGCAGCGGCAAGAGCTTCTTGATCTTGTTCATCACTCATATTATTCCCCCGGATTTATGCCCAGTTAGATTACCTTGTTCTAAGGCGATTTTATTCAACAACAAATTCAGTAAAGTACACACGTACCACGTAGCTTCCACCCAAAATTTGATTTAGTCTTGATGCTACCTCTGCCTTTAACAAAACCTTTCCCTCTGCAGAAGAAATATCAGCAAAAGTTTTTCCTGCAAGAAGCACAATCACTGCATCACGTATCTTAGGGGTTTGGCTCTTAATTAATGCGGAAACATCTTTACTTACTTCAACTTCCATACCCAACCTTAAATATCGCTTACCGGTTGGATCTGATAAATTCACCACAAAAGGAGGCAGTGGAAAAACTTGTCCCACTGATCTCGGCAAATCAGACTGCCGTTCCACACGAGGATTTTCCTTTGTGCCTGCTTCTTGATCAGCTGAAGCCTGTTCTTGTGTATTTTGATTTCCTTCAGCTGCAACATTTTCCTCACCTTCAACAGCAGGAGTACGCATATAAAACCACCAATACGCAGCTCCGCCACCGGCAGCAAGCACCATCAACAAAACCAAGAAGATAATTATAAATTTCTTGAAGCCTGACTTTTTAGGAGGATTTTCACCTTCGGGAAGCGCTTTATTCTTGTCATCTGCCATGGCTCTCTCCTTTCAAAAAAGTGACATTTTTTCTTACTATGCGAAAATATGCATAAACTGTACCAAAAAAAGCAAAAATTGCGATGAAGATATTTTCTGATACGCACAAAAGATCATAAAATCTCTTTTGAGACATTTGCGCAATTCCTAGAATGGACAAACTACATGCCTTTTTGAATTGTGCAAAGTTCTTCTTTTGTTTAAAATTCTAGATTTTAGAACTTAGCCTTGCCTAGCTCCAAAAATATCTGTACCAATTCTTAACATGCTTGATCCTTCAATTATTGCTGCTTCCAAATCTCCGGACATTCCCATGGATAAATGGGGCAGGCTCAATTCAAAATTTCTCGACAATTCATCTTTTAAATGCCTAAGCTTTGCAAAATAAGGGCGAGCCGCAAGGCCTGCATCAAAAACAGGAGGTAAGCACATTAGTCCTTCTAATTTCAAATGCGTACTTTGCATAATGCATTGCGCCAATGCGTGCAATTCGTCTAAGCTGACTCCTGATTTTTGTTCTTCATTTCCAATGTTTACTTGTATTAAAACCGATTGAATAATGTTTTTTTGCTGAGCAAATTTATTTAACAAAGTAGCAAGCTTAATCGTATCAACCGAATGAAGCAGAGCAAATCGACCCACTATATCCTTAGCTTTACGGCTTTGGATATGCCCGACAAAATGCCACTCAATATTTCTCTCCAAAGTTAAAGCAGACAGCTCTTCTTGTTTTGACAATGCCTCTTGTAGATAACTTTCGCCAAAAATCAGTTGTCCGAAAGTCGCTGCACATTGTACTGCTTTTGCAGAATGAAATTTAGACACTGCCACAAGTTTTACTTGTTCGTCTTTGTCAACACGGCCGGCTTCTTGCATGGCTTTGTGTATACGTAATCGGACGTTCTCAAGCCTGCTGTGTATGTGTGAGACATCATTAGCTAAATCTATTCTCATATAAATCCTATTCCAGCATAAGACCTAGATTACGCAAAAATTCAACATCGTCACCCCAATTTTCACGAACCTTTACCCAAAGTTCCAAATGCACCTTACAATCTAAGAGATCAATAATATCTTTGCGTGCTTCTGTACCGATAGCTTTTATGTTTAAGCCGGATTTACCAATGATCATGGCCTTGTGCGAAGGTCTTGCCACATAAATTACTGCATGAATTATTGTTTGACCACGTTCAGCATCTTCATCAAAAGCTTCAATATCAACCGCCACCGAATAAGGAACTTCCTGTTTTAAGCGCAAAAAAAGTTTCTCTCTGATAATTTCAGAAACCATAAAGCGTAAAGGTGCAGTTGATAATTGGTCTTCAGGAAATTCAGCCTCTGCAACCGGCAAAACAGAAATTATCAGCTTTTTTAGCTCATCTAGCCCATTGCGTCGTAAAGCCGAAATGGGAAAAAGAGTGGCGTTGGGTAGTATTTCGCTTAACTGAGTTAGTAATGGTAACATCTTAGCTTTATCTGAAAAAAGGTCGATTTTATTTACAACGATAAATATAGGTCGTTCTTCATCTTTAAGTGCATCTACCAGTGCCTCCAAGTCATTTTCTAAAAACTGTGGCTTGCGAATGTAAACGTCAGCATCAAGAATAAGCATAATAACATTGGCTTGCGCTAAGCTTTGCCATGCTGACTGTAGCATTGTTTTGCTCAGTCTTCCACGTATTTGCGCCATCCCCGGGGTATCCATGAAAACAATTTGCGCATTTGGTTCCGTTAAAATTCCCACAATTTGATTGCGAGTGGTTTGAGCTCTTGGTGTAACAATGCTGATTTTTTGTCCCAAAAAAGAATTTAAGAGAGTTGATTTTCCGGCATTTGGAGGTCCCAAAAGAGCAACCCAACCACATACGTGAGGAGAAATAGTTTTTTCACTCATAGCTTAACTCACATTTATATATTGAATAAAGTATTAAATTAGATTAGTTATACATTTTGCTCTGCAAATTTATCTTCTCGTTTTTTTACGAGCATAAAAACGATAAATGCGCCTAAAAATTTACTTAAAGTCATGGAAATAATAGAAAATGGCGTTGCTATTCCCACAAGCGTCAAGAAAATTATACTATCAAGTGGTGCACCCAAAAGGCTTGAGTACAGTATACGCTGCGAAAAAGGTCTCTTAGTGAAGGTAAACACGGCCCAATCTGCGAGTTCTCCAACTCCAAAAGCCATTGCCGAAGCAAAGGCAAGGGCGGGTGTTGCAAAGTACCAACTGAGCGCACATCCCACTAACATACACCACAAAATGTGATGCCCAACTTGTTTTTGGGCATAATCTCGTAAAACAAAGGTAAAGCCGACAGCAAGGGATATGGGCGGCCACATTTCGCCACCCGGTAATTCTATCAGCGGTACATGCACAAACGCTACATTTATAGCTAAAATCAGTGCTATATATATAATACAATGGATCATCTCAAACCTTTTCCAAAATAGTTAAATATTCGTTTAAAAATGGCCTTATATCGGTCAAACTCTGTCGCAAAGTGCATTTTCAAGAAATTTTTCTAAAATATCATCCATATATTGAATGTATTCGAAAACTTCTGCATCAATTTTACACTGTCCACAGCGTAATACAATTTTCTGTCATGTTTTAACCGCAAACAAAGTCGCATTACAATTTTTGCATTTGATATTCGTTTGACACTGTCGCAACAATGATCGAGTTAATGTCTGTGTAGTATTGAAATGTCTCATAACTACAACTATTTATAAATTTTTCGAGCAAATTGCCCACCGGAAACATAAAAAGTATTTTCAACAACAAAAATCGCATGTTCGTCAATGCCAAACACAATATTTTCAAGCTGTTTAATGTATACATTACTGGTAACAGTAAGCAAGATTTCACGATCTGAGCCTGAGTATCCCCCTTTTCCTCGTAAATATGTAACACCAAAGCGACGTAAAAGATTTATAGCTTCACATATTTGCTCACCGTGGTCAGAAATAATAAACACCATTTTTCGATGACTAAATACGCCTAAAGTGTACTCCATAACGGTGGATGTTATAAACATCATAATAGTAGAAGCTATGATAATGTCAAAATCCAATTTTATGGCCGCAACGGCAAATACAACCAGATTAAAAATAAAGGAAAATGTCCCCACAGAAAGGCTCCATCGTTCACGAATACCTACAGCAATAATATCCGTTCCACCGCTGCTGCCAAGAGAACGCAACATAATCCCGGAGCCTGCACCAATCAAAGCACCGGCAAAAACAGCCGCATAAAATTGATTGTCAACCGGAAGAGTAAAATTAATAAACAAACCCAATACACTTACACATACTGAAGCATAAATGGAGTACAGTAAAAAAATTCTTCCGACAAAAAACCAACCAAAAATAAAAATGGGTATACACAAAACAAAATACCAAATGGGAACTGACATAAAATCAGTGTAGTACCAGCTGAGCATGGAAATTCCCATCACACCACCAGTTACGAACTTATGTGGCAAAGCCACAGCTTGAACACCAACAGCATAAAAGGCACTGCCGACTGTAAGCAGAAAAAGGTTCCACCAAACAGACTCTGCCAAACGTGGATTGTAAGCTCTTTTTAAAGGCATATCTTCTCCAATCTACAATAAATTCCAAAGCATTCTACTGGCTACGCACAAAAGAAAAAAACCAAAAATTCTTTTTAACGTTGGCACAGAAACTTTATGAGCTAAAGCAGCCCCAAACGGTGCAGTGCAAAAGCTCGCCACGGCCAAGCCAAAAAAAGCTAACAAGTGGACATAACCAAGAGTAAGCTCAGGAAGATTTGGTTTGCCGTATCCGCCTATAATATAACCTAAAGTGCCGGCAAGTGCAATGGGAAAACCTATAGCTGACGATGTCCCGACAGCGGTATGCAAGGGTACTCGACAAAAATTCATAAAGGGCACAGACATCGTCCCCCCCCCGATTCCCACAAAGCTTGAAATCATACCTATTATAGTTCCCACAAAACTAAGACCAAGTATTCCGGGCAACCGCTCAGCCTCATTTTGATTTTCACCGGTAGGTGATTTCTTCTTTCCACGCAACATATCAATGGCTATAAAATACAAAAAAGCTATAAAAAACGACTTTAAATAAAAACTTGGTAAATGAGAGGCAACAAGTCCACCGGCAAAAGTACCTACCAATATACCTGGGGCTATTCCCTTAAAAATATCCCAGCGCACTGCACCTCGAGCATTATGTGCTTTGGCACTTGAAACAGAAGTAACCATAATGCTGGCAAGTGACGTTCCAAGGGCTAAATGATAAACATAATCAGGGTTTATCTTTAATAATGGGAATAAAAAAGACAATAAGGGAACTATAATTATGCCTCCGCCTACGCCCAAAAGTCCTGCAAAAATCCCGGCGATGGCACCGCCAGCTAAAAAACATAAAAGAGCTACAAACATACAGCATGTCCAGTGGTTAATTGTTGATAATTTATAAAGTGCGATTGCCTGACATATGGGCAAGTAAAATCTTTTTTAAGTGTCGTACCATTTTCTGGTGATTATCTTCACTTTCCATTGAATAACTAAGGGCAGGTGCTACCAGTACTTGGCATCCATTATGCCAGAAAAAATTACCTACAATTGACTTAGCAGCAAGTCCAACTGCTTGGGCAGATTTTTCACCGAAAATTACTACACCTCTAGCATTTAATATCTTTACTCCATTCCAATAAGCTGTTGCATCGGGAACAAGAGTACCGGACTCAGGCAAGGCGACGGGCCAAAAAGAATATGCGTTGGCAGGTTGTTTTAAATCCTTAGTGATGAGCTGTAAAAAAAGGTGCCTTCTGTTAGCATCAACTTGTCCATATAAATCGTAGCCAAGTTCCAAATAACTAAAAAGAACCGAAGTTGCAACTGTTTTGTCTAAGCGTTCTTTCCAAGCCGATGGTAAAGGCATGATGGTATTTTCTTCTGTTTTTTGGGTGACAGAATCCAATTTTTCTTGTTTTTGAGTTTCAGAGCTAACTCGTTCTTTCACTTTCGACCAGTTTCTTTCAACAGAGCTTTGAACATAAGCAGGAGAAACTTGGTTGTCGGCGCCGGTAAATCTACCACTCACTTCCTGCTTTAATTGGTCATTTTTTGCCTTTCTTGCGGAATTTGCATGAGTGTTACATAATGAAACGTTCTCAGGTGCTACGCTCTCGGACAATAAATATTCCAGTCCTTGCTGCTTCCACGATAAAATAAAAGGATTTACATTTGCATAAGCCATGAACATAGCCTCCATGCCACGTCAAATTTTGAAAGATTTGGCCAGATTTCTTCACGCCCCAACCTATCAGCCACATACATGGAATTGGTGATTGAACCAAAGCCGCAATCAGATGAACAAATGTTATTACCTGCTAATATATCAGCGCCTTTGTTTTGTAATTTCAGACGAACCGCTGCTTGCATTTGCGCATGAATTTGCTCAATACTGACCCCACATTCTTCTCCATGCACGGCCTCTGCGGCAAAACCCAATATTTTTTGTTTAGGTTTTTTATCCTTGGCAATGGTAAGCAAAATATCTTTATTGGGAGTAAAATGTATGCAAAGCTCATCATTAGTAGCATTTTTTTTGTATTTATCATTAAATCCATGTGAAAAAGCTTTAGGGGAAAAATCCGCCACTGCTGCAGTAAAAATTCCCATATCCATCGGCATTTCATTATTATTCCATAAATGAGTCGCGAGCGAAAACATTTGCTCTGCGTTTTCAACGTCATATCTTTGTAAGGAAGAGTCCGGTGGAAAATATCCTGCATCAGTTTGAATTGGGCCACAAATAGCATGAACCGTTGCCCCTCTGAGCCAAGCGGCAATGGCAAGTGATATTCCCATGATACCAGTGGATGGATTTGACCAAAAGCGAACCGCATCCCATCTTTCTCGTGTTGGCCCAAGCGTTATGAGTATTTTTTTTCCGGCCATGTCCTGCTCCGTCAAAGCCTTGAGAGACATCAGCCAAATGTAGCGTAAATCAGCAAGACGCCCCTGTCCTGTGTCACCACAAGCCGTTCCGCCCGTATCAGGATTTATAATTATAACTCCTCGTTCTTGCAATGTTTTAATATTTTTTTGCGTAGCAGAATGTTGCCACATACGAGGATTCATTGCAGGAGCAACCAAGAACTTCCCTTCAAAGGCAAGACACTGACAAGCAAGTAGAGTGTTTGCGTTGCCATTGGCCAAATGTGCCAGCGTTGCTGCAGAGGCGGGTGCAATAACAAAGGCGTGGCAATGCTGTCCAGGCTCTAAATGTCCAAAAATTTGTTCATTATCCCACATATTTGTGTAGACTGGATTGGCACCAAGAGCTTGAAAGCTCAAAGGGCTGATAAAACGTCTTCCGGCGTCTGTAAGAGTAGCACTAACATGAACACCACAGCTTTTCCACCAACGCACAAGGTCAAGAGCTCGATAAGCCGCAATGGATCCACACACACCTAGGTGTATTCTCTTGCCATGTACGTGGCTTTGCAAGTTTAATGGATACGGAGCACTGTACAAAACTTTTTCCTTATTTTGGTTGTTTCAAATTTATTTCTATCTTACTTACATTTAAGTTGAAATTTTAATTTTTCTGCCTCATCCACAAATGTTTTTCCACGCATTTTCAAAATTGGGATTTGTAGAAATTCTCAATAACATTGCAAATTGATTTTTACGATTTCCTTATTATTAATTCAAGCAAGTATTCATCACAAATCAAAAAAATCTTGTTTTTTCTATTGTCAGATACAGCCTTCATAGCCTATAACATCACATGTTGACAAGAGCTAATATGTCATCAATTGATTAATAGCAACTCTTTATTTTTAATATTTTCACTATTTAACGAATTAAAGTAACTTAGATGTCAGAAAAAGATTTTAATCTCTCGTCATATCGATTTGAATTACCCGAATCTCAAATCGCACAGTTTCCACCGGAACAGCGTGGTCAATCTCGGCTTATGGTTTTGCCGCGATATACCAAACATCCATCGATTTTAGATGTAAAACATGCGCAATTTTCAGATTTAAGCAGCTATTTACCTCAAAATCCTTTGTTTATAGTTAATAATTCTCGTGTACTTCAAGCTCGTCTTTTGGGAACACGCCAAAGCGGAGGCAAGGTTGAATTTTTGCTTTTGAGTCCGTTGCCACTTGTAGTTGCGGCAGCAAAGCCCATTCGTAATAAAAAGGGCTGGTTCGAAGCTGAAGCCAAAGGGCTTGTCCGCACAGGTGGCAAAGTTAGTCCAGGAGACGTCTTTGAATTTGGTGCTCAAATTCGTGTTAAGATAATCGAATCTGGCCCTTTTGGTCAGCGTCGTGTTTGTTTATCGTGGCAAGGAGATCTAGCCACAGCATTTGCTGTTACAGGACACATTCCGCTTCCTCCTTATATTAAACGCAGTGACGACGACGAAGATCAAAGCCGCTATCAAACGATTTTCGCAAACAACGAGAAAATTGGATCCGTGGCGGCGCCAACAGCCGGATTGCATTTTACCGAAGAGCTAAAGGAAAAGTTAGCCGCTTCGGGAGTTTTATGGGCAGAAATCACCCTTTATGTAGGTTATGGCACGTTTAGCCCCGTACGCTCCGAAGACATAAGAACACATCGAATGCACCGTGAATATCTCGAAGTTTCAGAAAAAACAGTTCATGCCATACTTAAAGCCAAGGATGAAGGCCGACCAATTATTGCCGTAGGCACCACCAGCGTTCGAGCCCTTGAAGGTGTAATGGAACTGTGCGGAAAAATGCAACCCTTCACAGGTTGGACGGATATTTTTCTATACCCTGGACGTCCTTTCAAAATTGTTGATGGAATTATCACAAACTTTCATTTGCCTGAATCTTCTTTGTTGATCATGATTGCTGCATTTACTGGTCGACAGCGTATACTTGACGCCTATCACTGTGCCGTTGATAGGGGGTATAGATTTTTCTCATACGGTGACGCAATGCTTATATATTAAATATCACAAGGATGTATCAAGTAAGCTTTAATTGGATAAAGCTATTTTTTGCAAAAGGGTTTGGATAAATATTTATATGTTCCTTTAATTGTATCTAAATTTATTAAAATTAAATCATAAGTTTATTTAAAAACAAATTAAAATTTTATTTTTTGCATGTGAATACTTTTTTTACTGTAGAGGCATTCTCTTTTTAACGGTTTCATTAGGTACGACAACCGTAGTTTCAAGGCAATAGACTTGCTGTGCCAGTGAAAGAAGGTTGTTGCAAAAAATTTTAAAAAAAACGCTATTTTCATCATTAATTTTTACACTTACCTGCTCTAATGCCACGGCTAAATTTTCCAAATCTGTGCTTAACATCGCAATCTCCTTTTTTTATTTAACTACTCAAACTTCGTTGTGTAAAAAATAATTTAATCAAAAATTTTATTTTGTCAATAGATAATTTCAAAAAAAATAAATTTTTAAAATAATTTTAAATTAACTATTGACTTTTTTTAGGTTCAATATATATATTTCTTATGAACACGCAGATTAAACCAAACACCATACTTGATAGCCTCTTGAGAGCGCTTAGTTTTTCAAAAGATATACAGCTTGCAGATTTTTTGGATGTCAGTGCTCAAGCCATCTATCAAGCGCGAAAAAAAAACAAGGTTCCCGATGGGTGGCTTATTCGTGCTGCTGTAAAGGGAGGCATTTCCATAGACGCATTACTTGGGCTGCCAAATGTTCTTAATTCCGAAACATCTTTGCAAAAAAAAACTGTCAGCCAAGATGTTAACAGTTCGCTGATAGGGGATTACGAAAAAGCACTTGAGTTTTTAGATGAATTTTCAACTGTACCACTTGTTGCGGCAAAGCTTTCGGCTGGCGGTGGAAGCTTTGAAACAGAAGGGCAAGAAATAACACGTATGGCATTTCGTCGTGACTGGCTTTCAAGGAGGGGGAATATTGACAAAATGATTCTTATGCGTATCTATGGTGACAGCATGGAGCCTTATATTCACGATGGTGACTTGGCACTTATTGATGTTTCTCGAAAAAATATTATTCCGTATACAGTATATGCTGTTGGAGTTGATGATGGGATATACATTAAAGCGATTGAAACATTACCCGGTCAACGCTTAATTTTGCGCTCATTCAATGATCGCTATGCACCCATTGATATTGATATGAGAGGTGATTTGTCAGATTCAGTGCGCATTATCGGCAAAGTTATTTGGTGGTGCCATGAAGCGTAGTAAGATGTAGTCTTTAATATATAACCAAGAAATTTCATATATTAGATGTTGATGTAACACAGAGAGTTAACTTATAATTGAAATGAATTGTGAAAAAAGAGATTATATGGGAAACTATCCGCATGTTATTTGCCTTGCCGGAGCCACGGGCACAGGTAAAACAGCTGTGGCTTTACAGTTAGCGCAATATTTTGGCGGTGAAATTGTTAATGTGGATTCTCGACAAGTGTATCGAGATTTTCCTGTAATAACCGCTCAGCCTAATTCTGAAGAACTGGCTACTGTTCCACATCATTTTTATGGTTTTTTGGAAACTGCTGATAAACTTTCAGCCGGTAGCTATGCAAAATTGGTTTTAGATGTTGTGAGTGAAATTACGGCTCGAGACAAAGTTCCCATTTTGGTTGGGGGTACAGGTTTGTATTTTAAGGCTTTGCTAGAAGGTATTGTAGATATACCTCATGTTTCAGCTGATATTTCGGAACACTACCTTATTCGTTGTGATAACGAAGGTTCAGTGAATTTACATGCTGAATTACAAAATTTGGATCCCAAATATGCTGCAAAAATACATCCCAATGACAAACAGAGAATATTGCGTGCATTGGAAGTTTTTGTCGCCACGGGTAAAAATTTCACCTGGTGGCATGAGAATGGACAATCTGAACCATTTGTTCAAGGGCAAATGTTGGGTCTGGAGATTCCTTTAAGCATCCTACGCCCTAGATTAGATGAGCGCATAGAGGCAATGCTTGCAAATGGGGCACTTGAAGAAGCAGAGGCAGCGTTAAATCATTGTAGCGATCAAAGTGCTGCCGGGTGGTCGAGCATTGGATGTGCTGAGCTTCTTGCATTTTTGCGTCAAAAACTGACGTTTGATAATGCGCTGGAATTATGGCGTTCAAACACCAAGGCTTATGCAAAAAGGCAATATACTTGGTTTCGAGCTGTCAAATCTATGCAGTGGTTTTCACCGGAAGATGTGGAATCTATAAAAAAAGCTATAAATTTATCGTAACCTCTGTCATTAAAACATCGTGGTGTGTGATAAAACTGCCGGAAAAAGTTTGACGGGTATCATTTTACGGCAGTTTATTTTAACATTTCGTTTATAAAAGTAACCATGGAATTTTATTTTCTATGCGAAAGGCGAATTATGCTCCAAGTATTTTTACCATTATATTTATGAGGTTTAGCTAAAGCTACAAATTTTCCATATCTATCGTTTTTATCATCAGCATTATAGAGGTAGCCTTTCATTTCTATGAGGTTGCGCGAAATTGTTTTAGCATTGGTAACACGAGCATAATATACGGCTTCACCATCTGCTCCATCGAAAATATATTTTCTACCATTGTAGGTAAAACGTCCTACACTTACAAGTCTTTTGATATTATAATCGAAGTATTTTCTGATTGTTTCTCTGACAAATGATCCATCAATGCTCAATTTATTTCCTGACTGTCTAATTTTACTATCAAAATTATTGACATAATTATGCCATATACCAAATCTAATCAATCGTCTGGGTTTGTTTTCATTCAAAATATCCTTAGCATCGAAGTCAAACATTCCCAGCTCAGTAAAGTTTGAAAGAAAAATACTCATTCTTTTCATGGTATTTGCTGAAAATTCAGATGCATTAACAGTCGAAGCTGTAAGCTGCAAACCTAAGAACATTAAAAAAATCATTGTAACGGAAGCTAATCTTATCTTCATAACATCTCCAAAAGTTAAAGGTTTAAATTGAAATACGTTCTGTAATATCTTAACTAAATTTACTACATTATGAAATCTAAGTAAACAACAAAAATTCAAAGTAGCTAATCGGAATAACATGCTTCACAGAAACGGTTCTGATTTTTGCTGACCCAAGGTAATAACTAAATTTTTCCATTTTTAAAAAATCTTATTTGACATTGTGCTTGACCTTGGCGCAAGGCTCACGTATATATCTTTAGAAAGTTTTTTTTTATTTGCGGAGGGTGTATGTTTGGCTTAGGGATGCAAGAAATTTTACTTATACTTGTGGTTGTTGCGATTTTTTTTGGGTGGAATAAATTGCCCGAAATCGGCAATGGGCTTGGTAAAGCCATTCGTAATTTCAAACGTGCATCCATAGAACCTGATGAGGTTGACATTACACCGAACAAGGAAAAACATTCGGCGGAAGAGAAAAACAAGCAGTCATAAGCGAAAGAGCATACTTCATCAGTAAATAGGGTCTAGTAGCTGCTCATGTAATTGAGGTTATTATGAATTATTTAGTTGTTGAATATATGTGGAGATAGCTTAACTGTAGCTTGATAATCTTTATACAGAAAAATAGGAGTGAGGGATTGATATGGTAGCAGAACAAATTTCAATTTTTTTGGAAAATAAAGCTGGACGTTTGGCTGAGGTTACGCGCGTTTTGAGTGAAGCAGAGATTAGTATTCGTGCGCTTTCTCTTGCTGACACATCCGACTTTGGGATTTTGCGTATTATAGTAGCAGATCATGAAAAGGCTAAACAAATTCTTAAGGAAAAAGGCTTTACCATTGGCGGTACCACGGTTGTGGCAGTGGAAGTTGAGGATAGACCCGGTGGGTTGCATCAAATTTTAGAAGTTTTGGCACAGAACCATATTAATGTAGAATATATGTATAATTTTGTGCAAAAAGATACTGAAAATGCCACCATGATTTTCCGATTTGATCGAGTTGAAAAAGCCATTGAGGCTTTGATGGCTAACAATATATCCATGATCAGTGCGGAAAGACTTTACGGAAACTAATTTTGTAGAAAGACCTGCTTAAGCAGGTTTTTTTATAACATTAAGGTATGAATAATTCTTTACAGGCCTATCGTGTGCGCAGTTGTATTTCGCTACAGGGCGAAAAGGCTGCCAGCGGCAAGATGCTTTTTTCGCCGCTCCCAAGTATTGATAATTGTCTTATTCTTACTAAGAATGGGTACATTGTCTTTATCGGTGCATACTCACCTAAGTCTTTGCCTGCCGGAATTAGTCATGTTGTTGACTTTGGAGAAAGGGTTCTCGTACCTTGTGCCTTCAATGCCCATACACACGTTCAGCTTGCACACAGTAAGGGAGCGACTGTGTGGGGAAAAGGTTTTGTGCCTTGGCTTAGGAGCCTTATTTCGCTTTTGCCCCTACCGTTAGATGTAACAGGCATTGACGACACAGTGCGTGATATGAAAAATTCCGGAACTGTTTTATTTGCAGATTATACTAATGTTGGCTTGCCCTTGGTGGCGCATAGTTGCGAGCAGCATGAAATTGAGGCTATTCATTTTGCCGAATGGTTTGGCTTTTCAGAACAGTGGGATGATCGCAGTGCCCTTCCGCAGCGGGTGCGTGATGTCATAATTGAAGGAGCTCGTGCAAGTATTTGTAAACAAAATATTATTCCCTGTGCACATGCCTTGTATTCCACGGCACCGGCAGTTTTACAAAATGTGAAAAAATGGTGTAACTCAAGGGCAAAGCCATTTACGTTGCATTTAGCAGAATTTCCAGAAGAAGTTGAAGCTTTGACTACAGGAATGGGAGCCTTGGTAGAACTCTATGATGGAATAGTATTGCCACAAAACTGGAAAGCTCCCGGGCTCGCACCTGTTGAGTATGCACAAAGTTTGGGTTTACTTGATAAAAGAACCCTTGCAGTTCATTGCGTTATGTGTGATGAAAGTGATATACGTATTTTATCTGATGCCAAGGCCTCCGTCTGCCTGTGCCCACGTTCCAATGCTAATCTTGCTGTGGGCACTGCTCCCATTTGGCAACTTGCGAATTCGTCAATCAACCTTTGCCTCGGCACGGATGGTTTAAGTTCCAATATAGATTTAAATGTTTGGAATGAAGCACTTTATTTGCATGAAATGTTTGAGTTTCCATGGGAGGCACTTTTACGTATGCTCACTGTTAATGCTGCTGCCATATTTGGCTCATCCCTTGGAACTTTAGGATTGGGAGCTAGGGCAAACTGGACATTTCTTCCTTCTGGAAAGCACTGAGAAATTTTAAACTTTTCTTAAAAGACCAGCTGATTATAACGCAAACTCAAGCGTGATCGTTTTTATGAGGAAGAAGAATTTTTTTGGGCATACGCACCGGTTTTCTCCTTCCCCACGAAAACAATTTTAACTATTCATGCGTATCGTCAATTTCATTATCTGCATATTTCACGGCAACATCGATAAATTCATCTTCAAGTGCAATGAAGGCATCCACAACGTCAGGATCAAACTGCGTCGCACGTCCTTCCAGCATGATGGATTTAGCTTTATCGTGTGACATGGGTGGTTTATACACACGACGGCTGGTAAGCGCATCATAAACATCGGCAACGCTCATTAATCGTGCGCACAGCGGAATGTCTTCGCCTGCCAATCCTTCCGGGTAGCCTTTTCCGTCCCAGCGTTCATGGTGGCTATGGGCGACCAAGCGTGCCGTGCGTAAAAAAGAATCGGAGCCAAGTTTTGTGTCCGTGGAAGAAAGTACAGCTTTTCCACGCACTGTATGTCCCTTCATAATTTCAAATTCTTCTTCGGTCAAGCGGCCGGGTTTTTGCAAAATAGAGTCGGGGATACACACTTTGCCAACATCATGTAGAGGGGCGGAAAGGTAAAGCATTTCAATGCTTTTAGCATCGAGCTGATCGGCAAATTTTTCATTTTTTGCCAATTCTTCTGCAAGCAACTTCACAAATGTTTGGGTGCGGCGAATATGCAAACCTGTTTCCGGGTCACGCCATTCCGCAAGGCTTGCCATGGATTCTATGGTCGCTTCTTGGGTTAAATATAATTCCTTTGTGCGCTCTCGAACCAGATCGTCCAAGCGGTCTCGGTGCTTTTTTAGTTCCAACTGATTGTTAACGCGTGTTTGGACAAGGGAGGCCGTGAAAGGTTTAGACACATAATCAACACCGCCCATACTCAGGCCACGCGATTCTTCCTTTTCGTTGTTCTGCGCAGTAATAAAAAGTACCGGAATATTGGTGGTTTGTTTGTCTTCCTTTAAAGCTTGACACACTTGATAGCCATCCATTCCTGGCATAACCACATCAAGCAAAATAATATCCGGTTGCGGATCTGCATGTGCCAATCTCAAAGCATCCTTGCCATTGCGAGCAAACATGATGGTATATTTATCCTTGAGCAATTCGCCAAGAATGCGTATATTTTCAGGTGCATCGTCTACTATTAGGATTTTGCTTCGGTTTCCGGGGGCAGAGAGTGCCAATGAGTCCATATTAACTCCTTTTTATGCTAACTAAGCATAACTTCATAAATATTCGATAAATAGATTGTTTCTAATTGTTTGAAATTTTATGGAAACGATGATATTTACTTATAAATGAAGCATATTCATTCGTTTTATAATCAAATTCTGATACCTCTGCGCAATTCCTAAAATTGACAGAATACATGGATTGCTTCACTTCGCTTGCAATGACTTTCGTTATAAAATCAAGTCATTGCGAGGAGCGAAGCGACGCAGTAATCCATGCCTTTTTGAATTATGCAGAGCTCTTTCTTCACCTATAAGTAGGCACTTCACGCCGGCTGTCAAGAGTTGCGCTGTGGAGAAAGTTATGAGTTTTTATCACTTATGTTATCTTCCTCTTACAGCCCGTACAATAGGTTCTTGAATATGTTTGGCAAATTTTTCCAAGAGAGCACTTTGAGCTAATACAAGGGACGCAAAATTTGCGCCTGCAGCCGATTTTTCGGAAAAGGAACCGCTTGCTAAGGCTTCGCTGTTGCTGTTTTGCAACACCCAGCGTGCGTCAATGGTTACTTGTCCCCCAATTTGGCCGTCAAAGCGTTGCAAGAAAACAAAAAGCTTTCTTGCGTTGTCATTTTCACTGTTGACCGGGACAAGAAGGATATTTTTTTTGAGAAGTTCATCAAGGAGCACAGCAGAAAGGATGCGTGAGACGCCATTGTCTAAATCTTCGGCCCAAGAGTTAAATTCAGAAATATCAACCAGCACACCGTTACCCTTACGACTTATAATGGCAGAGCGTTCAAGATATGCAGGAATGGACACTTCTTGCAAGACAATTTTTGGCATTTTCCGCTTATTTTTCGCCGAATAACTATGCGTAGGCGAAAGGGTTTTGCTTTCAAGAAGATAAAAAGATGTAGGCTCACTTCGTCCGCAAGCCGTGAGCAGAAAAAGACTTATGATGAGAACGCATATCTTGCAGTATAGATGTATGCTCTGCCGCAACCCTTTGTTGTGGCCTTTGCACTGTGATGTCGGTAATGTGGACATTACTGGCCTCCTTTTCCTCGTAAGAGTGACTCCGGTTTTTGTTCAAGTAATCTGGCAAGTTCTCGGAAAGAGCGTGCCATTTTAGAAAATTCCAGTAGCGTACCGTGAATTTCTTGTAGGGTTTTTGAATTGGGTGATATGATTTTATTGACGCTTAAAATGGTGGCATTGGTGGTCGCAATGGTCTTTTCAAGCTCTGTAGCCACGGCTGCAAAGCTTGTCATGGCCAGCTGAAAAGCCGCAACAGCTTCGGGCAGTTGTTTATCAATGGTTGCACTTGTATCGCCAAATGAGTTCATGGTGCGCTGAAAATCGTTGCGCAAGGTCTTGGCATTGCTTGTGAGTTCTGCAGTGTTTTCAAGAGTAATGCGTAATGCTTTTAGTCCGTTATGTAAATCATCACTCGTTGTCAACTTCGCTAGGCCATCAAGGGCTGCGCTAAACGAAAAAGATATACTCTCAAGTGGTAATTGCGAAATAGTTCGCTGTAATTCATCAAAAGTGGAGGGTACAGTGGGAATTTCTCGAGAATGGTCGGCAGAATGATAGCGTGCCGGTGTTGCCGGGAGAAAATCCAAATCCACCTCATATTGACCGGTAACAAAGCTGCGCATGTGCAGACGTGCACGCAGGCCACGCTGTATCATACGCTGCATAAGCATTGCTCGTGATTTTTCAGAAATATCACCGGCAGCTTCCTCAAACACAAAACTGTTGGCATTGATGGAAATATGAACGGGGATGGTTATGGCTTCATCGCGCGGATTTGCCACCAGTTGAATTTTTGTAACCAAGCCTAGAGGGACGCCTCGAAAAACAACCGGCGCACCCAAGGACAACCCGCTCACTGAACCGTCAAAATATAAAACATAATCTTCTTGTTCGCCAAAAATATCTCTTCCCCCAAGGGTTACGAGACAAATAATTAAGAAAATAAGTGCTCCAAGAACAAAGCCGCCTATGCGTGCTTTATTGTTTTTTTTCTGCATAGCCTATCCTAATACTTTAAAACGTATTACAAAAAAAAATGTATAAAATACTTTATATATTATACTGTATTATATTGAAATTTTAGCAAAAATCAACCTTCAATCTCTTGCTCGCCCCGTGTCAAGAAATTCAGCACAACACGGGGGGTATTGGGGTCATGTAAAAGTTCCGTGGGGCTTCCAAGACTTGCCATGGTTTTTGTCTTGGCATCTAAATAAATGGAAGTATCCCCTATGGCAAAAAGGGAAGCAAGTTCATGCGTTACCACCACAAATGTTTTTTTTAAACTATCACGAAGTTCTAAAATCAAGTTGTCGAGGGCTTTGGCACTTACGGGATCAAGCCCTGCCGATGGTTCATCCAAGAAAATAATGTCCGGGTCAAGGGCTAGTGCTCTGGCAAGTCCGGCACGTTTACGCATTCCACCGCTGATTTCAGAAGGATAATAGTCGCCATAACCGCCAAGGCCTGCCAGAGAAAGTTTGAGCTCTGCCTGTTCCCGTATTTCTTCTTCATGCAAGTTCGTATATTGTTCAAGGGGTAGAGCTACATTTTCTGCCAAGGTCATGGAACTCCAAAGCGCACCGCCTTGATAGAGGACGCCGGCACAGCGCATAACTTCTTGCCGAAAATTTTCATCGCCCGGCCAAAAATACATATCGTCATATTGTACAGAGCCTAAGCGTGGTTCCTTCAATCCCATAAGTACACGTAAAAGCGTACTTTTTCCACATCCACTTCCCCCCATGATGATGAAAATTTCACCTTCGTGCACATCAAAGCTTACATTTTGCATAAGTATGCGGTCATCGTACCCAACTTCCAGCTCTCGTACAGAAATTATACTTTTTGCCTGCATTTTTACACCTGTAATACGTGACAAATAATTGTAATCACAGCTGTTGCTACGATAATTCCAACGATGGAAGATACAACGGCAGCCGTTGTTGCCTGCCCAACAGCAGCGGCACTGCGCCCACAGCGTATGCCTTGATAACAGCCGGCAATGGCAATGATAATTCCAAAAGTAGTACCGTACACCAGCCCGATAATAAGCTGATTAAAGGAAACAAATTGGATAGTTGCGTTTAAATATTCCTGTGTGCTCAGCCCAAGCATAAGTACCCCCACCAAATATCCGCCAAAAATTCCCATTAAATCGGCATAAAGAGTGAGTAAGGGCGCCATAAAAATCAGCGCGAACATGCGAGGCAAGACTAAAAATTCCACTGCGGATATACCGAATGTTTTGAGTGCATCCACTTCTTCATTGACTTGCATGGTACCTATGAGAGCCGCATAAGCAGCACCGATGCGCCCGCTCATGATGATGCCAACCATAACCGCACCCATAACACGCATCATACCAATGCCCACAAGTGGAGCCACAAAACTTTCTGCGCCAAATTGTGTTAGCTGAATGGCTCCCACGAAAGCTAAAATAAGACCGAAAAGAATGTTGGTGAGGGCGATAATCGGTAGGGATTTAATTCCGCACTCTTCCACCGCTTCCCAAAAATCTACGCTGCGCATGTCGGCTTTACCTTGAAAAAAACGCACAACGCCGAGGCATATCTCTCCAAAAAACATGAGAAAATTGCCAATACTATCGGGGATAGACTCAAGAAATGCATTAAATTTGCGTAAAAAACTTTGTGACGTCGATTTGCGGAGCACATCCTCGTTGGCGTGAACCTTAAAACTCATTTGCATAAGCTTTTTCAGACCATTAGGCATAGCTGTGTCGTCCAGCTCCACGCTATGCTTTTGAGCGTGACGTACAAGCCGTATCACCAAGGCAAGCAAAGAACTATCCCAAACCTCAAGACCATGTGAATGCAAAATAACTCGCTTAATGTTCGGCTCTTGCATGTTTTGAAGAAGTATATCTATTTGCGGTGGAGTGTGTGCAATATTCCAACTACCGGAAAAATATACATCAAGCTGCTGACTTGCTCTTTCCACAGTGATTTGAGCACTACTATGCATATTTAGCATGAAAAATTACACCCTCTCAAACACTATTGTCAAAGTCTGATATTTTTAAGATAATAGTTTGTCGAAAAATCCATTTTTTATAGTGCGTCCCCAAAATCATAAGTCGCACCATGCTTACCTACAGCAACATACAATAATGTGGCCGGACAAAGGAAGAAAACATATTATCAGTCATCTTTTACATTATTTTTTCCGAGAAAATGATATAATGTTCTATAAAGCAAATTGGGGTCAATGGGCTTTGTAAGGTGGTCATTCATGCCATGGGAAAGGCTCTTTTCCTTATCTCCACTCATGGCATGGGCAGACATGGCAATGATTGGCAACTCTGAAAATTTTTCTTGTTCGCGAATTCTTTGCGTGGCCGTAAGTCCGTCCATAATTGGCATTTGAATATCCATAAGCACAAGATCATACTCTGTTTTTTCAAGCATGGACAGTGCTTCCTGTCCTTCATTGGCAATGTCCACTGTATAGCCACCTTTTCGCAAAAGCTCTTCGGCAATGAGTTGATTTATCTCATTATCTTCCACAAGTAATATGTGCCCGTCTCCCATGGGAATTTCGCCGGAAGAATTTTGACTGGTGAGAGAATCCATCATTTGCTGTTTGGGGCTTATGGAGAAAACAGCCGAACAATAAAATGTACTACCCTCTCCTTTTATGCTTTCAACCCAAATATCTCCCTGCATCATTTGCGCTATACTTCGTGATATGGCAAGCCCAAGTCCGGTGCCTCCGTACTCACGGGCAACTGAGCTGTCTGCCTGCGAAAAGGCAGAAAACAACTTGCCCATCTGCTCGTCAGAAAGCCCAATTCCTGTGTCTTTTACTGCAAAAATACAATGCATATCGTCTTTTATGTGTTTTGCTTCGACAATGCTTAAGGTTACCATGCCTTGCGCAGTGAACTTTATGGCATTGCTGACTAAATTGTACAATACCTGTTTTAATCGCAAAGCATCTCCAAGTAAAACCACATTTGGGTATGCCCCCTTTTCTATAAAGAACTTAATACCTTTTTTGGTGCTAAGCGGTTCATAAAGCTCGTAAATCTCTGTGCATAATTCACGGAAAGTAAAGGGTGCAACTTCCATTTCCAGTTTTCTTGCTTCGATCTTTGAAAAGTCCAAGATATCATTGATAATGCGCATGAGATTATTGGCTGACAAGAGTGTTTTTTGAACATAATATTGCTGGTTAGTTTTTAAATTGGTGTGTTCCAACAGATGTAAAAGTCCTAAAATGCCGTTCATGGGGGTACGGATCTCATGGCTCATATTGGCCAAAAATTCTCCCTTGGCCTGCGCACTTTGCTCTGCCAATACCTTGGCTTCCAGCAATTTCTCTTCCTTTTCATTGATTTCGGCCAGCATGGTCTTGTATTCTCTCAAGTCCCGAAGGTAGGCAATAACGCAGCGTTTGCCCATATAGGTGTGTGCATAAACACGCACGTCCACCGGTATTTCTTCCTGCGTTTTGGGATTTACGCCGACAAATTCAAGATGCGCATCAAGTCCACTAAGTCCTTCAAATAATTTTTTTTGCACAATTTCCACAGAAACATCGCCGTTTGGTTGAGTCGGTGGCAGTGTTTCCGTGAAATTTCGTAAATAATCTTCTGTGCTGTCAAAGCCAAAAAGTCTTGCGCAAGCTATATTGCAATATATGAGCTGACCTTGTTCATCCCAAAAGTTCACGCCCACAGGTAAGGTGTTAAGAATGGCTTGGTTGCGTCTTTCCACTTCTTCAGCTAAAGCTTGAGAAGCTTTAAGCTCCCGCAAGTCTTGTACATACGCAAGTATAATGCTTTCATTTTTATAAAGACTATGCTCCAAGGTGACAGAGCTTGGAATGAGTACACCATTGCTATCACAATGTAACCACTCAAAAACAACAGTTCCTTCATTGAGGCATTTTTTAAACATTTCGATGGATTGAGTGGTGCTCAAGGAGCCGTCCGGTTGTATTTGCGGTGACAGTGTAGAAAAGTTAGCCACAACTTCATGCTTATGCTCATAACCAAAGAGTTGCAATGCTCCAAGGTTACAATCAATTATCGAAAATTCTTTGTCGAAAATAAAAGCTGCCAAGGGCATACCGTCAAGCATGAGTCGAATGCGTTCTTCAGCCTCTTCTGTTTCACGTTGTTTTGCGTGTAGCTCTCGTAAATCATAGACATATTCAGCTACAAAATCCGCATTGTCATACGTGAACTTGCGTAAAATGACGTGACTTGGGATAGATACTCCCTCATGATCAATCCAAAGCCAATCAAGCTCCCTACGCCCTCTTTCAAAAGCTTTTTCGATTTCAAGCGTGCTATGGGTCAGGGAGTGTCGACCATCTTTTTGAGTTTCAGGCATATACTTTTCAGGTGTATCTTGATAGTCACGAACATTTTTCATCCCAAAAAGCTCTAAAAAGCTTGCATTACAATCGACAATTTTGCCTTTTTCACTCCATATGCACATGGCTGTCGGTGAGGCATTAACTATGGTTTTTATATTCTGATCGGTGGAGTATTTATACTCGCTGGCTGTGGCATTGTGCATGAAACCCACCAAGATGCTCATATCTTCAAACTTCAAGGTGGTAATGGTGTATTCTACGCATTTTTCGCCAAGTGTATTTCTCGTTGCTTCTTTGAGCCAAGGCAAGGTATGTGTCCAATAAAATCGTATATAATTTTCTTTTTGTGCAGTGGTTAAGAAGTCCACTTTTGCAGCACTTGATGCTCTACCGTCCGGCTGAAAAGCAGGACTGAAGGTTGCAAAATTTTCCTCCATCTCTTCTTCGGATTGTACACGAAAAATATCCAAAAAACTTTTGGAGCAGTAAAGAATTTTTCCCGCTAAATTCCAGCAACATATGGGGCTTTTATGATTATTAAATGTATGTTGCAAAAAAACTCTGGCTAAACCGTCTTTGTCCTTAGTGATAACCTGCATATAAAAACCTAATGAAATCCCAAAAAATATAAATAAAAATAAAGCATTCACTCACTCATTCTGCGTTTAGACGCATAACACTTTTATTTTCATTTGGCAACATTTTTTATGTGAAATTTTGTGGAAGATACGTTATTACCCATGTGTTTCTAATTTTTTAAAAATTTTCTTGGGGGAGGGACCTTTTTGGAAAAAGGTCTCCTCCCCAAACCCCCACCCCCAAAAACTTTTCATGCGCCATATTATTTACTTCGTAAA